>JAUHYB010000001.1 GCA_030426745.1 bacterium | reverse complement strand
CCGCCTCCGGCGGGTCCCGACCCTGGGCCGCTGTTCCGGAGGAAGGTGCCTGGCACCGTAGTCCTGTCGAGGCGCGCCCCTGTCCCGGGGTGCGTCGGGCTACCAGGTCAGGCCCAGGAACAACGTCGCCTGGACGTAGTCCTGTCGCTCGCCGGCGAGCTTCGCGCCCGACAGACCGCCGCGCACGTCGAGGCCGACCTGGAACGACAGGATCGCGGCGAGCACGCCGGCGTGCGCGTAGCCGCCGAAGCCGTCGTCGGAGAGCGTCGGGGTGCTCGGGTTGCTGAGCTCCGCGTCCATCCAGTTCGCGCCGAGCCCGAAGTACGGCCGCACCGGGCTGGAGGGCAGGAAGGTGTAGCGGCCGCCGACCGCGAGCTCGGTCGTCTCGACCTCAGACTCGAAGCCGCCCGAGCCCGGCCCGTCGCCCTCCGCGCGGAAGCCTTGCGCCTCGAGCGCCCAGTCGGTGCCGGGCAGCCCGAGCACGACCTCGGCGCCGTAGACCGACTGGTCGCTGACCCCGTCCGCGGCCTTCTGCAGGTCGCGCCCGCCGCCGTGCAGGTTGACGGCGCTCGCGCCGCCGAAGACGTTGCACGAGGCCAAGGAGGAACACGCGGCCAACGCCGCCAAGAGGAGAGTCGCGCGGTTCATGTCGGGAAGCTAGCGGCCCGGAGATCGCCGATCAAGCGAGCGCGTGACGGGCGGCGCTCCCCCACGCTCACGCGCCGAGGTCGTCGCTCTCGGCCTCGCCGATCGCGTCCTCGTCCGCGGGCCCCCGGTGCACGTGGTGGATCACGCGGTGCGGGAACGGGCTCTCGATGCCCTCGCGGTCCAGGCGCTGCTTGATGCGCCGACGCGCCTCGCGAGCGACCTCCCACTGACGGCCGGGGCGCGTCTTGATCATCAAGCGGATGTCGATCGAGCGCTCCGTCAGGTTCTGCACGCCCGCGACCACCGGCGGTTCCAGGATGAACGGCTGCCAGGCCTCGTCGGCGTAGAGTTCGGCCAGCACGTCCTCGAGGATGCGCGTCGCGCGGTCGGGATCCTCGCGGTACGGCACGCTGACCTCGAGCACCACGCGGGCCCAGCCCTGCGTCATGTTCGACACCTGCCCGATCGAGCCGTTCGGGATGTAGTGCACGACGCCCTTCAGGTCGCGCAGGATCGTGATGCGCAACGAGATCTTCTCGACCGTGCCGGAGATGCTGCCCAGCTGCACCACGTCGCCGACGGTGAACTGGTTCTCCAGCAGGATGAAGAAGCCGTAGAAGAAGTCCTTGATCAGCGCCTGCGCGCCGAACGCGACCGCCAGACCGACGACGGACGCGGAGGCGATCAGAGGCGTGATGTCCAGGCCGAGCTGCGCGAAGACGTAGACGGCGGCCAGCGCCCACACGAAGACGGTGATCGCGGCGGTGATCGTCCGCGCGAGCGTGCGCAGGCGGCGCTTGCGGTCGGACGCGTGCTCGCCGAGCTCGCCGACCACGTCGTACTCGAAGCGCTTGGCGAAGCGGCGCACGAGCGCGACGATGATCCACGCCAGCAGCGGGATGCACAGCGTGATCACGACGCCGATGACGGCGTTGTGCTTCAACCGCTCGCGGTACCGCCCGCGCAGGTCGTCGATGCTGCGGCGCAGCCGCGCGCGGTCGTTCTTCGCGCGTTCCAGCATCGCGCGCACCCTTGAGACCTGCTCGCGGTACCAGCTGACCTCCAGCTCGATGCCGGACTTCGACAGGAGCCGCTCCAGGTTCTGTCGCAGCGCCAGCTGCGCCGTGAAGCGCATCTCCGCCGAGGCGAGCGCGTCCGCCGACTCCCGCACCTCGTCCAGGTCGACCTCCAGCCGGTACGGCAGGTCGCGCCCGAACGCGGTGCGGAAGGCCTGCTCGATGCGCTTGCGGGCGTCGGGGAAGCGCGCCACCGACGCGGCGTAGCGCGCCGCCTGGTAGTCGAACTCGCGCTGCGCCTCGACGGCCTTGGACGACTCCCGCGCCGGCAACAGGCGCGAGCGGTCCTCGTGCCAGGTCTCCGCGATCGTCCCGTAGGCCCGTTCGGCCTCCGTCAGCTCGTTCAGCACCCGGTCGGTGTTCGCGAGCTCCAGGTAGTAGGCCGCGAGCGGCTCCTCGTAGCGCTGCAGCACGTCCTCGGAGGAGAAGCGCTTCCACAGGCGCTGCACGACGCCCTCTTCCTCCGCCCGCCTGGAGTCCGCCTCGAACTTCAGGTTCTTGACCGCGACCGTGTCGAGCTCCTCCACCGGCGTCAGCGCGGACGTCATGCGCGAGACCGGCGTGCCGATGATGCTGGCGCGCGCGTCGGCCGAGTCGCACACGGACTGCACGATCGGCGACAGGATGGCCACCGTCGCCAAGCGCTCCTGCAGGTAGTCCACCCGCGCCAGGAACTCGTCGCCCTCGTCGCGCAGGTCGCGCAGGTCCTCGCCCGCGCGCGCGACGAGGTCGGAAGACGTCCACTCGGCGAGGCCCTCCGGCGCGTCGATCGAGGACTCGCCGCGCGCGACGCGGCCCGCCAGCTCGTTGGCGGCGGCGTAGCGCATCTTGATCTGCTGCATGCGCGCGGTGGCGAGCGCTTCGCGCTGTTCCCCCAGCGCGCGCCGCTCCTCGGCGACCTCGGCCAGGCGGTCGCGCGCGGCCCCGAGCTGCGTGTAGTACGACAGCAAGAGGCGCGTGAACACCTGCTGGCTTTCCAGGCGGTCCTGTTCCCAGCGCGCGACTTCCAGCGGTTCGCCGTGCGGCGGGTCGGTCAGGCTGCGGCGCGCCTCGTCGCCCAGCACGTCCTCCGGCCGGACGTCCAGGCCGCCCTCCGAGAGGTCGGGCAACACCTCGCCGTCCTCCAGCTGCTCGATCGCCGCCAGGATCTCCTCGCTGCGGTTCGGGCGGTTGCCCATGATCTTCCGCGAGTGCGGGCTCTCGACCTCGCGGACCTCCTCGGCGACCTCGACGCAACGCGCGCTGGCGTCGTCGAGCAGCGCGTCCAGCGCGACGATCTCGTCGTCCAGCCGCGCCAGCTCCGCCTCGATCCCCTCGCCCGGCGTCAACAGCCGCACGAGCTCGGCGTCGTCGCGGCTCGCCATGCCGGCGACGAACTCGGCGTGCGAGAGTTCCGACGCCAGGCGCTGTTCGGCCAGGCGCAGCGCGTCGCGCTCCGACTCCAGGCGCTCGTCGGTGACGTGGTCCGCGCCGCTCGCCGTCACCTCCTCGACGAACGCGCGGCGGTCCGCCTCGCGGTCCTGCGCGGCGCGCCAGTCGTTCCACACCTCGTGCGGCTCGACGGACTCGGGCAGCGCCCGGGGCGCCCCCAGCTCTTCGGTCGTGCGCTCGCGGTACAGCGCGGACGCCGACAGGACGCGCGCGCTCTGGCGGCTGAAGGCCGCGTGTCGCTTCGACGCCTCCTTCGACGCGGCCGCCAGCGCGACGCGTGACGCTTCCAGGCGCGCCTCCAGCCCGCGCACGCGCTCGAACCAGGCGATCAGCGCGCGCGAGTACTCGACGTCGCGCCGCGCGCGGCGCACCTCGAACAGCTCGTCGCCGTCCGGCACGTCGCTGGACCGCGGCGCCTCGGTCGCGGCGCGCTCCTCGCGCAGCGCGACGACCTCCTCGCGGGCGGCGGCGAAGGTCTCGGCCGCGGTCTGCACGGACGCGCGGCGGCCCTCCCACTCCTGCCACAGGCGCTCGAGCTCCGCGGGGACGGTCTCGAGCGGCGCGACGCGCAGGCGGTCGATCAACTCGGCCTCCGACGCGACCGCCTCGCCGATCGTCGTCAGGGCCAGCTCGATGCGGCGCGCATCGCGGACGGCGCCCTCGTCGGGCGCGGGCAACGCGTCGACCGCCGCGGCGTCCTCGGCGAAGCCGGACAGCAACTCGCGCGCGGCGGCCAGCGTCTCGTCCCGCTGCGCCAACCACTCGGCCGACTTGCGCACGACCTGCGACACGTCGTTCGTCGCCAGACCGAGGTCCGCCTCGCGAACCTCGCCGCGCGAGACGCGGCGCTCCAGCTCGATGATCGCGGGCCGTCGCGCGACGAGCGCGTCGTGGAAGGCCTCGCGGGAGCGCGGCAGCGTCTCGGCGATGGCGCGCCCCGCCTCGACCAGCGCGACGGCGCGCTCCCGCGCGGCCGCGCGCGCGTTCCACGCCTCCAGGTAGAGGTTCGCCCGCTCGATCTCCGGGCGCACGCGGTCCAGCTCGTCGAAGTCCATCTCCGCGAGCGACAGCGGGTGCGGCGGCAGCGGCGCGGCCAGCTGTTCCATCACCGCCTCGAGGTCCGCTGCGATCGCGCGCAGGGCCTGGGTGTCGGCGGCGAGCGAGGTGGAGAGCTCGCGCACCTCGCGCACGGCGCGCGCGCCGTCCGACGCCGCGGCGTCGACGACGACGGCGGGCTCGGGCTGTTCCGGCGGCGCGCCGGTGTCCTGCGCCAGGAAGGCCGCCAGGGAGAGGATCAGGGACAGCATGCGGGGATCGTCAGGGGCGTTCGGCGCGTGGGCGGCGACTCACTCGGCGCGTGGGCGGGGACTCACTCGGCGCGAGGGCGGCATTTCTCTCGGCGCGAGGGCGGGGACTCACTCGGCGCGCGCGGAGACACGGGGGGATCGTCCGTCCTCCCACTCGACCTGGAGCACGATCGGCGCGCAGCAGACGGGGCAGTCCTCGACGTACTCCTGGCGCGCGCCGGCGGACGGGTCGACGGGCACGACGATCGACTCGCCGCAGCTCGGGCAGGGATAGACCGCTTCTTCGTGCACGTCGCGCATCGTCGCATCCTACCCCGCGCGGTCCGCGAGCGGAACGCGGGGACGCGGCGCGAGGCGCCTCGCGCACGCCGTCAGGAGGCCCCCGCCGCGCGCGATTCCAGCTCGCCCTCGAGGCGCGCGTACAGCCCGGCGATGACCTCCGGCTCGCCGAAGATCAGCAGCTTGTCGCCTTCCTCGAGCCGCGTGTGGCCGCGCGGAACGAGCGTGCGTCCGCCGCGCCGCAGGGCCGCCACCAGGCACCCCTCGGGCAGGCCGAGCTGCCGCAGTTCCTGACCGACCCACGCCGCGGCGCGGTTCGACTCGGTGACCTGCACGGACACGTAGCGGTCGTCGCGCAGGAAGACCTCGCGCAGCGCGAACTCGTTCTCCGCCGCCTTCCAGTGCTCCAGGAAGTCCTCCTGGTCGATGCGGCTGGCGAGCTGCGCGAGCAGGCGCAGGTGTTGCGCGGGGTCGTGGCCGGGGCTGACCAGGAAGAAGGCGGCGTGCACCTCCTCGGTCAGCGCGGTCTTGCCGAACACGTCGCCGGCGAGGAAGCGCAGCGGCTTCTGCACGCGCACGAGCGCCAGCAGCGGACCGTCGAGGTCCTCGAGGTGCATGTGCGGCAGGGCGACGCCCTTCGCGACGGGCGTCGCGCCCTTCAGCGTGCCCTCGGTGAAGCCGGTGACGAAGGCGTCGGGCGAGTGCCCCGAGCGCCCCGCCAGCGCGCCGCCGACCAGGCTGACCAGGTGGTCGAAGTCCTTGGCCTCGGCGACGTCGAGCACGACCGCGTCCATCACGATCGCCTCGAACGGATCGTCCTCGCGCAGGCCCTTCTCCTTGAGGATGCCGCGCAGCTCCGCGTCGAGGCCGCGGTCGTGCGCCTCGCCCAGGCGCGCGAAGACGTGATAGATCGCGCCGTGGCGTTCGACGCGCTTGCGCCCGTACCACGTGTACCAGCCGACGCCGGCCAGCACGAGCGCGCCGGAGAACACCGTCGGCAACCAGCCCATCTGGAAGATGAGCGGGAACGGCGCCATCAAGCCGATCAGCGGCACCCACGGGTACAGCGGCGCCTTGTAGCCGGGGTCGTACGACTTCAGGCCGCTCTCGCGCATGACGATCACGGCGCCGCACAAGAGCGCGAACATCAGCAGCTGGAACGCGCTGGCGAGCTTCGCGATCTTCAGCGGATCGAGCCCGATGATCAGGCCGATCGTCACGCCGACCGTCAGCAGGATCGCGGGCACCGGCACGCCGCGCGCGGGCGCGACCTTGCCGAACACCTCCGGCGCGAGGCCGTCGCGGCTCATCGCCAGCGGGTAACGCGACGACGCCAGGATGCCCGCGTTCGCGACGGAGAAGAACGCCAGGATCGCGGCGACCGAGACGAGCACCTTGCCCAGCGTGCCCGCGAAGACCGCGGCGCCGTCCGCCATCGGCGTCGTCGTGGCGGCGAGCTCCTCGGCCGGCAGCACGCCGACGAGCACCATCGTGCACAGCACGTACACGAGCACCGCTGTACCGAGCGACAGGAACACGCCCAGCGGCAGGTTGCGCTCGGGGTCGGCGACCTCCTCCGACACGCTGACCATCTTCGTGATGCCCGCGTAGGAGATGTACACCATGCCCGCCGTCGCGAGCACCGCGTCGCCGCCCTTGTCGAAGAAGCCCTCGAACTGCGCGTAGTCGATCTCCGGCAAGCCGCGCAGCAGGAACGCGCCCAGCACGACCATCAGGCCGACGAGCAGCCAGCGCTGCAGCTTGCCGCTCTTCTTGCTGCCGGCCAGGTTCAGCGCGCCGAACAGCACCGCGAAGAACACGGCGATCGCCTTCACGGCCCACTCGCTGTGGTCGACGAACAGCGCCACGTAGGCGCCGAGGCCGACCAGCGCGAACGCCGTCTTCAAGACGAGCGCCAGCCACGTCCCGAGCCCGCCGACGGTGCCGACCAGCGGCCCCAGGCTGCGCTCCAGGAAGTAGTACGCCCCGCCCGCGCGCGGCATCGCGGTGGACAGCTCGACGATGCACAGCATCGCGGGCACCAGCGCCAGCGCCGCCAGCGCGTAGCACAGCACCATCGCCGGTCCGGCCGAGGCGAAGGCGGGCCCCGGCAGCAGGAACAGGCCGCCCGAGAGGGTCGCGCCCGTGGCGAGCGCGTAGACGTCGAACAGGCGGAGCTCCTTCTTGAGCTTGGCCTGCGGCGAGGGGGAGTCGGACATCGGCCACATGGTAGACGGCGCCGGGGGCGAAGGCGACGAGCATCGCCGCGGACGCGCGACGGCGCCGGGCGGCCCTACGCGGAGGGCGCGCGCCGGGCCGCCAGGGTCGCCGCCAGGCCGAACCCGATCCCGTTCAGGGTGCCGTGCCACCCGCGCATCGCGGGGATGCCCATCCAGGCGAGGTCGAGGCGCGCGCGCCACGCGTAGGCCGCCGCGAGCGCCATGCCGGCGGCGAGGCACAGCGCGGCGCCGGTCGCCAGGGCGCGCGTCACCCGGTCCGCGCGCCGGCCGCGCGCCGCGACGCGCCACGCGACCCACGCGCCGCCGGCGGCCATGAGCGTCGCGGCGAGCGCCTCTACGATCGGCGGCGCGCCGAGCTGCGTGGCGGTGATGCCGGCGGCGACGAGCGGGACCCCCGCCGCCGCCGCGACCACGGCGAGCCACGCCCGCGGGCCGCGACGCCCGCGCTCCGCCCAGGCCGCGGCCAGCGGCAACACCGCGCCGGCGAAGTGGAAGTGGATCGCGGTCAGCAGCACGAGCTCGGCCGGGAGGTCGAGCGGACGCACGCCCGCGCGGTCGAACGCGGCCCAGGCGACGCCGACCGCCGCGAAGAGCGGCGCGACGAGCTGTCCGAACGCGTCGGCGTCGAGCGCGCTACGCGGCTCGGGTCGGTGACCGGTCCCGAGCGTTCGCGCCGCCAGCTCGCGCGCGGCGCGCCAGGCGACGAGCCCGACGAGCGCGCCCCACGGGACGAGCAACGCGACCCCCAGGCCGCGCGGCGCGACGACTTGCGACGCGCCGACGCCGCACGCCGCGGCGAACCACCACGCCGCGCGAGCGCTCGCGCTCGGGACCGCGCGCCAGAGCGCCGCGTCCAGGAGCGGCGCGGGCCCGCCGGTCCACGCGGGAAGCAGCACCGCGGGCGCGAAGCACAGGACGGCGCGCGCCCACGCTTCGTCGTAGGGATGCGGGCGCAGCGCGAGGACGACGACCGACCACGCCGCGAAGCCGAGCGCCACCGGGCTGCGACACGCCGACCCGACGAGCGCCCCCACGGTCGCTGACGCGAGCCTCGCGCGGTCGGGCGCGCTCACCGCGTCCGACCTTCGACCGCGGCGCGCACGGACTCGACCGACTGCTCCGCGAACCGGCGCTGCAAGCGGCGCGCGACCTGCGAGAAGGCCCGGGTCCACGCGCGGTTCCACACCGAGAACGACCGCAGGCGATAGACGACGTCGCCGCCGGGCGCGCGCTCGACGGAGAAGCGCTCCTCGCCGCGCGCGTGGTGGTGCGCGAGCGTCCCGACGGTGATCGCGACGCGATCCGACCGGTCGACGACGTCCAGCACGCGGACGAGCGACCCCCACCAGAGACCGGCGGCGCGCACGTCGAACAGGAGCGCGTCGCCGACGACGCGATCCGCGGGCTCCGGCGTCACCCGGAACCACGACGGCCGCGGGAACACGCGCCACGCGAGCACCGCGCGTCGCGCCGCGTCGAAGCAGTCGTCGCCCGCGCCCAGCCGCCACTCGCGGTCGACGTGGAAGTAGCCGTCCGGCAGCGCGGCGGACGACGCGCCGCGCTCCGCGTACGTCAACGCGCCGCCGCCGTGCGCGTCGCGCAGCGCCTCCGCGCGCGCGGCGTCGAGCGGCGCCAGGCGGGGGCCGAACGCGAAGCCGAGGGGCGGAGCGTTCACGACGCGCCCCCGGCGTCGTGGCCGTCGACCGAGAGCATGCCGCGCACGACCCCGACCAGCTTGCGCCGCAGCGGCGACATGCCCGGCAGCTTGGCGACGGTGACCGCGCTCGCGATCAGCTCGGCGGTCTCGCGCATCAGCGTCCACGTCCGCGCGCGCCCCGGCGAGTCGTCGTGCACCCAGTACAGCATCACGCCCATGTGCCAGGTCCACAGCAGCACCGGCATCTCGCGCGCGAGGTCCTTCGGCAGCGAACCGCGCGCCCCGTCCACGACCTCGGCGAAGTGCGCGATCGCCTCGTCGCGCACCTCGCGCGACTCCTCGGAGAACGGGTTCAGCGGGCTCGCCGGATCCGCGGCGGAGCGGAACAGCACGCCGGCGAACGGGTGGTACGGCTCGACCGTCTCCAGCTTGGCCGACATCGTCGCCAGCAGCCGGTCGCGCAGCCCGCGCTGCGTCGCGAGCCGCGGCAGCGCGACGGCGAGGTGCTCGACGTGCGTGCGCGCGTAGAACGCCTGGACCAGCTCCTCCTTCGACCGGAAGTAGTAGTAGGCGTTGCCGACCGAGACGCCGGCGCGCTCGGCGATCGCGCGCATCGTCGCGCGCTCGTAGCCCTGCTCGCGCAGGAGTTCGATCGCGGCGGTGAGGATCGCGTCGCGCGTGCGGCGCGCCTTGGCGGTGCGGGGCGCGGCCCGTGAGGCGGCGGGTCGGGGTCGCGGAGCGCGACCGCGCGGGGTGTCGTCTTGCATGGCGTGGCCGTCGGTTTCTGAACGTGTTCAATTCTATGCGACGCGCGGGAGACCGCCAGCGCCGCGCCCGAGATCGCCGGCGCCCCAAGTGGGGCTCGGAGGCCGGGGCCGCCGCTCCCTCCGCGGCGCCGCCGGCCCGCCTGCCAGGACGGCACCGACTGCCGCCGGAACGGCAGTCCCCCGGCCCCCGGGCGGCGCGGAGCGGCCCTGCGGCCCCCGAGGAGGCCGATCCGTCCCCTGGCACGGCGCTTGTTCTGTCCCCGGCGTCCGGCCGCCCGGCCGCGACCTCCGCACCTTCGGCCGGCGCCCGCGCGGGCGCCCGAGACACGACTCACAGGAGACCGACATGAACCTGATCCCCCGTCGACGCGGCGAGGTGCGCCCGAACACCTCGAGCCCGTTCCTGACCCTCTCGCAACAGCTCCCCTGGGGCGTCGAGCGCTTCTTCGACGGCGTCTTCGACAACGACGGTCCCGCGCGCGGCTTCGCAATGGACCTGGACGTCCACGACAACGACGAGTCGATCGTCGTCCGCGCCGAGGTGCCGGGCGTCGAACCCGACGACCTGTCGATCGAGCTGCACGGTGACGTGCTGACGATCCGCGGCGAGAAGCGCGAGGAGGAGAAGCGCGAGCAGGACAAGCAGCTCTACACCGAGCGGCGCTACGGCAGCTTCGAGCGTTCGCTGACCCTGCCCTCCGCGGTGGACCCCGAGGCGGTGCACGCGACGCACGACAAGGGCGTCCTGACCGTCACGCTGCCGAAGTCCTCGCGCGAACGGCCGCGCAAGATCGAGATCCGCGCGAACTGAGCGCTCTCCTCTCTCCCCCCCTGCGAGGCCGGGCCACGACGGTGGTCCGGCCTCGTGCTGTTCGCGCAGCGAGGTCACCGCGCGGTCACAGCGTCGATGCCGGCGGCCTCGTCGGCACCGCCGAACCGCGGCACGGCACCGCGTGACGGCTAGCGGCGGCCGCGCACGGTGAACGGCGGGATGCCGCCGTCGTCCGCGGGCGCGTCGTCGTCGCGCAGGCGCGCGTGCGCCTCCGCGTTCCGACGCAGGTTGCCCAGGCTCGCGCGCAGCGCGCGGCGGCGGTGCGTCTCCTTGTCCGGAACGCCCGACAGGTCGAAGCCGTAGACGCGCACCAACAGGTGGCCCGCCGGTTCGCCGGCCCCCGTCGCGAGCGGCAGGAACACGTCGCGCCCCGCCAGCCAGCGGAAGTCGCGCGACGGCGAGTAGATGTCCGTCACCAGCCGCCCCTCCGCGTCGCGCCGGTGCAGCATGCGCAGGTCGCACTCGTAGTCGCCGAAGGGGAACGGCAAGTCGCAGCGGAAGTACAGCCGCGCGCCGGCGAACGCGCCGTGCGGTGCGTCCGCGCCGCGCCACGCGCCGCCCTCGTACGGATGGATCGCCTCGTAGTCCGCGCCCGCGTGGTCGGGATAGCGGTCGAAGTCGGACTCGACCTCCTTGATCGCCGCGAGGTCCGCGTCGATCCAGATCGCGGCCTGGTGCAACACCTTCGCGCCGCCCTGGGACCAGGGCGCGCCGTCCTCGTCGCGCAGGCGCCAGTCGGGGCCCTCGGCGATGCCGTCGCGGGGATGTTCGCGCTCGGGTGACCACCCGTCGTCGAACAGCGCGTCGTCGAAGGTCAGCCAGTAGAGGCGCTCCCCCCACTCGGCGAACCACTCGGGCGCCTTCGCCTCCAGCGCGCGCCACCACGCCGTGCGGTCCGCGAGGTCGCGCCCGCGCGAGGCGGACAGGAAGTCCCCCAGCGTCGCGATGCGCGCGCCGTCGGGACCCTCCAGGTCGAACTCGTGCGCCGCCAGCGCGCGCATCTCGTCCAGCAGGAAGCGGTCGTCCCCCGACGGGCGGTCCGGCAGGAACCAGCCGGGGTCGAAGGTGTCCGCGTCCAGCTCGTCCCACGACAGCGCGCGCGGCTCGACGACGAACACGGTGCCGCCGCTGTCGACGGCGGACGCGACCGCCGCGACGAGCACGAACCCCGCGAGACCGGCAGCGCGCCTCACTCGTCCGCCTCCGTCGCGTCGGGTTCGGTCGTCGTCGCTCGCGTGTCGTCCGCTTCGAACGCCCCGCCCTCCACCCGCGTGAAGAACGCGCGCATCTCGGCAACGGTGCGCGCCGGGCGCTCCTCGTGCGGGTAGTGACCCGTGTCCTCCAGCACGACCAGCTCCGACCGCGGCAGGTCGGCGTGGAAGCGCGCGGCGTAGACGTCCGGCGGGTACGCGATGTCGTTCGCGCCCCACAGGAGCAGGACGGGCGCGTCGATCGACGGGATCTCGCCCGCGCGGTCGCCGTTCTCGTCGCGCGCCAGGTCGATCATCGCGCGCCAGTTGTGCGCGTTGGAACACACCAGCCGGAACTCCTCGACGCGGCCCGGCGGCACGACGTCGAAGTGCGGCTCGAGCGCGGCCCGGATGCGCTCCTCGGAGTTCAGCAGGTAGCCGTAGTCGGCCAGCCAGTGCTCGCGCATCTCGACCTCCTCGTCCAGCCAGTCCTCGTCGCGGCGCGGGTAGCCGGAGGAGTCGAGCAGCACGACGGACGCGAAGCGCCGCGGGTCCTCCAGCGCGGCGCGCCACGCGAACTCGCCGCCGTACGACGTGCCGGCGACGTGCGCGCGTTCGATCCCCAGCGCCCGCGCCGCGGCGACGACGAAGCGCGCGCAGGTGTCGAAGTCGTAGGGCGCCAGGTCACCCGGCGCGACGCCGTGTCCGATCACCTCGACCGCGTAGACGTCGCGATCGGCGGCGAAGCCCTCGAAACCCCCGTCGGCCTCCGTCGCGTGGATCACCTCGCTCCAGGCGAAGAGCGTGGACGGCGTGCCGTGCACGAGCACGATCGGCAGCGCGCCCGGGCGCGGCGCGCGGGCCGGCGCGTGGTGGTAGCGGAAGGCCATGCGGTGCGCGCGGCCGTCGCGCTCGAGCTCCAGCTCGCCCTCGGCGACGCCCAGCTCGGCAGTGACGCGGTTCTTGGGGATCGCGCCCAGGTCCGCCTCGATCTCGGCCTTGCCGGTCGAGCCGCAAGCGCCGAGCCCCACCGCCGCCAGCGCCGCGGTGAGCACCCCGCGCGTCCCGTGGATCGTCCTCATGGGAGAGCCATCGCCGCCCCGCCGCGCGCGGATGCGGGGCACCCGCGGGAAGTCCGCGGGAAGAACCGTGCGCCGTGCATCCGCCGCGCGGCGCCCGTCGTTCCTCTCGTCGTGACCGCCACCGACATCCTCCTGCCGCTCGGCGGCCTCGCCGTCGCCTCCGTCGCGATGACCGCCGCCTGGGCGCGCCAGCGCCGCACCGAGAACGCCGGCATCGTCGACGTGCTGTGGGCCGCCTGCATCGGCCTGCTCGGCGCGGGGTACGCGCTGCTGGCGGACGGCTGGGTCGGGCGACGGGTCCTGGTCGGCGCGATCGTCGTGCTGTGGTCCGCTCGGCTCACGCTGCACCTGGCGCGCCGCGTCGCGGGCGAGGAGGAGGACGGCCGCTACCGCGCGATCCGCCGCTCGAAGGGCGACGGCGCGGACGCGTGGCTGTTCTGGTTCTTCCAGGCGCAGGCCGCGCTGGCGGCCCTCCTGAGCCTCGTCGTGCTGGTGCCCGCGACCGCCGCCGCGGAGGGCTTCCGCGCGTGGGACGTCGCCGCCGCGCTGATCTTCGCCGTGTCGTGGACCGGCGAGTCGATCGCCGACCGCCAGCTGGCGCGCTGGCGCGCGAACCCCGCCAACCGCGGGCGCACGTGTCGCGAGGGCCTGTGGGCCTGGTCGCGCCACCCCAACTACTTCTTCGAGTGGCTGCACTGGTTCGCCTACCCGCTCGCGTCCGTCGGCCTGCCCGGCGGCGCGTGGCTGTGGGCGGCGCCGGCCGCGATGTTGTTCCTGATCCTGAAGGTGACCGGCATCCCGCCGACCGAAGCGCGCGCGATCGAGTCGCGCGGCGACGACTACCGCGCCTACCAGCGCACCACGAACGCCTTCTTCCCCGGCCCCCCGCGCGCGGGAGAGCGCGCGCTCTCCGCATGAACGCCGCCATCGGTCTCGTCGAACGCGGGCTCGTCCCCGCGCCCCTGTTGCGCCGCGGGATCCGCTCGCTCCTGAAGCAACGCATCTCCGAGGAGGAGAGCCGCCTGTCGGACGGCCGCGACGCCTGGATGCAGCGCTGGACGCAACGCATGCGCGACTCGTCGATCGCGCTGGTGCCCGAGAAGGCGAACGAGCAGCACTACGAGGTGCCTGCGGCCTTCTACGAGCACGTCCTCGGCCCGCGGCGCAAGTACAGCAGCGCGTACTACCCGACGGCCGACGCGACGCTCGCGGAGGCCGAGGAGGCGATGCTGGCGCTGACCTGCGAGCGCGCGGAGCTGGCGGACGGCCAGCGCGTGCTCGAGCTGGGCTGCGGGTGGGGATCGCTCAGCCTCTGGATGGCGGAGCGCTACCCCGGATCGACCTTCCTGTGCGTGTCGAACTCCGGCTCGCAGCGCCTGCACATCGAGGGCGAGGCGGCCCGGCGCGGCCTGACGAACCTGACCGTCGTCACGCGCGACATGAACGTGTTCGACACCGACGAGACCTTCGACCGCGTCGTGTCCGTCGAGATGTTCGAGCACATGCGCAACTGGGAGCAGCTGCTGGCGCGCGTCGCCGGGTGGCTCGCGCCCCACGGCAAGCTGTTCCTGCACGTCTTCGCGCACGAGCGCTACGCCTACCCCTTCGAGGTCAGGGACGAGTCCGACTGGATGAGCCGCCACTTCTTCTCGGGCGGGATGATGCCGTCGCACGACCTGCTGGACCACCTCGACACGCCGTTCGAGGTCGAGCGGCGCTGGAAGGTCGACGGCACGCACTACGCGCGCACCAGCGAGGACTGGCTGCGCAACCTCGAGCGCCGCCGCGAGGACGTCATGCCGATCCTGCGCGCCACCTACGGACGCGAGGCCGCGCCGAAGTGGTTCCAGCGCTGGCGCCTGTTCTTCCTGGCGTGCGCCGAGCTCTTCGCCTGGGGCGACGGCGAGCGTTGGTTCGTCAGCCACCAGCTCCTGACCCCCCGGAGGAGCGCGTCGTGACCGCCGCCCAGGGCACGCCGCTGCGCGTCGGTCGCGGCGCCGACCCCGCCGGCGCGCGGGGCTTCGCGCGTCGGTTCTGGCACAGCACCGTCCGCTGGTTCGACTCGTGGACGCCGGACGAGCGCGACGCGAGCGACCCGCGCGGCGTCGACTGGCTGCGCGTCTCGCCCTTCATCGTCATCCACCTGGCGTGCCTCGCCGTCTTCGTGGTCGGCTGGAGCCCGTTCGCGCTGGCCTTCGCCGCCGCGTTCTACGTCGTGCGCATGTTCGCGATCACGGCCTTCTACCACCGCTACTTCTCGCACCGCGCCTTCCGCACCTCGCGCGCCGCGCAGTTCTGCTTCGCGCTGCTCGGCGCGACGGCCACCCAGCGCGGGCCGCTGTGGTGGGCGGCGCACCACCGCGCGCACCACCGCCACTCCGACGGAGAGGGCGACGTGCACTCCCCCGAGCGCCAGGGCTTCTGGTACAGCCACGTCGGCTGGATCCTGGCGCGCGGCAACTTCCGCACGCGCACCGAGCTCGTCCCCGACTGGATGCGGTTCCCCGAGCTGCGCTTCCTGGACCGCTTCGACGCGCTGGTCCCGCTGGCGACGATGGCCGCGATCTGGGGCCTCGGCGCGCTCCTGGCGCGCGTCGCGCCCGGGCTGGGCACCGACGGCCCGCAGCTGTTCGTGTGGGGCTACGCGGTCTCGACGGTCGTGCTGTACCACCTGACCTTCTCGATCAACTCGGTCGCGCACCGCGTCGGGTCGCGGTCCTTCGACACGCCGGACGAGAGCCGCAACAACTGGTTGCTGGCGCTGCTGACGCTCGGCGAGGGCTGGCACAACAACCACCACCGCTACCAGGCGTCGGCGCGACAGGGCTTCCGCGCGCGCGAGGTGGACCTGTCGTACCTGGCGCTGCGGGCCATGCAGGCCGTCGGCATCGTCCGCCACCTGCGCCCGGTCCCCGAACGCGTCCTGCGCGAAGGACGGCGCTCGTGAGGATCGCCGTCGTGGGAACCGGAATCTCCGGCCTGGTCGCGGCGCGCGAGCTGTCGCGCGACCACGAGGTCGACGTCTACGAGGCGGCGGACCGCCTGGGCGGGCACACGAACACGGTGGACGTGATCGAGGACGGCCGCGTCGTGCCCGTCGACACGGGCTTCATCGTCTTCAACGAGCGCACCTACCCGAACTTCTGCGGGCTGATGCGCGAGGTCGGCGTGCCGTGGCGCGAGAGCGACATGAGCTTCTCGGTGCGGAGCGAACGCGCCGGGCTCGAGTACAACGGCACGAGCTGGAACGGCCTGTTCGCGCAGCGCACCAACCTGCTGCGTCCGTCGTTCTGGCGGATGCTGCGCGACGTGGCGCGCTTCTACCGCGAGTCGCGCGAGGTGCTGGACGGGCCGGACGACGGCGTCGTGCTGGGCGACTACCTGCGCGAGCGTGGCTACTCGCGCGCCTTCGTCGAGGACCACCTGATCCCGATGGGCGCCGCGGTCTGGTCCAGCACGCCGGAGGGCATGCGCCGCTTCCCGATGCGGTTCCTGGTGCGCTTCTTCGACAACCACGGCTTCCTGCAGGTCGACGGCCGGCCGCAGTGGCTGACGATCCGCGGGGGCTCGCGCGAGTACCTCGAGCCGCTGGTCGCGCCCTTCCGCGACCGCGTGCACCTGCGCGCGCCGGTGACGGCCGTCCGCCGCGCGCCGGACGGCGTGCTGGTGACCGTGAAGGGCGACGAGCAGCGGTACGACCGCGTCGTCCTCGCCACGCACGCGGACACCAGCCTGAAGGTGCTCGCCGACGCGACGCCGCTGGAGCGCGAGGTGCTCGCGGCGCTGCCGTACCAGGCGAACGAGGCCGTGCTGCACACGGACGCCTCGGTCATGCCGAAGCGCCGCCGCGCGTGGGCCAGCTGGAACTACCACGTGATGGATCCGCCGAGCGCGCTGCCGACCGTCACCTACTGGATGAACCGCCTGCAGGGGCTGGAGTGCCGCCGCGACTACTTCGTCACGCTGAACCGCGACGACATCGACCCGTCGAAGGTGCTGCGACGCATCTCCTACCACCACCCGATCTTCTCCGTCGACGGGGTGCGCGCGCAGGCGCGGCACGCAGAGATCGACGGGGCGGACCGCGTGCACTTCTGCGGGGCCTACTGGGGCTACGGCTTCCACGAGGACGGCGTGAAGAGCGGGCTGGCCGTCGCCGCGCGCGTCGCCGCGCCGGCGGAGGAGGCGGCGGCGTGACGACCGGCAAGCACAGCGGCGCTCCTCGCGAGGACGTCACGAGCGCCGTCTATGAGGGGCGCGTCTCGCACGCGCGCGTCGGGACCGTGCGCCACGCCTTCGACTACCGCGTGGCGTGGTTCGCGCTGGACCTGGCGGAGGTCGACGATCTGGCGCGCCGCCGCGGGCCGTTCGGGCTGCGCTGGTGGAACCCGCTGCGCTTCCGCCGCGCGGACTTCATGGGCGACCACGCGCTGCCGCTGGACGAGGTCGTGCGCGACCGCGTCGAGTCCGAGCTGGGCGTCCGTCCGGCCGGCCGCGTGGTGCTGATGACCCAGCTGCGCCAGCTGGGCTACCACTTCGACCCGGTGGACTTCTACTACTGCTACGACGCGGACCGCCTGGTCGCCGTCGTCGCGGAGATCACGAACACCCCGTGGAACGAGCGCCACGCCTACGTGCTGGACGCGCGCGACGCGAGCGGCGACGCCGCGCCGCAGTGGCGCTTCGAGAAGCGCTTCCACGTCTCGCCCTTCCACCCGATGGAGCAGACGTACGTCTGGAGCGCGACGCCGCCCGACGACGAGCTCGTCATCGCGATGCGCAACGAACCCGCGGGCGGCGGCGCGCCGTGCTTCACGGCCCGGTTGACGCTGGAGCGCCGCCCGTGGACCGCCCCGCAGCTGTGGCGCGTCGCGCTGCGCTACCTCGCGCAACCGCTGCGCATGCACCTCGCGATCTACTGGCAGGCCGCGCGCCTGTGGTGGAAGCGCGCGACCTTCCACCCCCACCCCCGCACACTCGACGCCGGATCGGAGGTCCAGGCACGATGACGACCCTCAGCAGGAACTCGACGAACGCCGCCGCGACGCGCGCGGCCCGCCCCGACGCCGCGCCCGCCCGGCGGCCCTTCCTGGCCCGCTTCGTGCTGGACCGGCTGTCGCGCGTCACGGACGGCCGGCTGGTGCTGCGCGAAGGAGCGCGGCGCACGACGCTGGGAGCCGCGGCGCCCGACGGCTTGCGCGCGGAGCTGCGCGTGGTCGACCCGCGCTTCTGGACCGCGATCGCGCGCGACGGCTCGATCGGCGCGGGCGAGTCGTGGGCCGCCGGCTGGTGGACCAGCGAGCGGCCGCAGGACGTCGTGCGCCTGTTCGTGCGCAACCGCGAGGCGCTGGAAGGCGTCGACGGCGGCCTCGCCCGCCTGGCCGCGCCGCTGCGCAAGCTGTCGCACCTCCTGCGGCGCAACACCGAGTCGGGCAGTCGCGCGAACATCCGCGCGCACTACGACCTGTCCAACGACTTCTTCGCGGCCTTCCTGGACCCGACGATGACGTACTCCTGCGGCGTCTTCGAGCGCGAGGACGCGACGATGGAGGAAGCGTCGATCGCGAAGATCGACCGCCTGTGCCGCAAGCTCGACCTGTCGCCGGACGACCACCTGCTGGAGATCGGCACGGGATGGGGCGCCTTCGCGCTGCACGCCGCGCGCGAGTACGGGTGTCGCGTGACGACCACGACGATCTCGGAGGAGCAACACGCCTACGCCGCGCAGCGCTTCCGCGAGGCCGGCGTGGAGGACCGCGTCCGCCTGCTGAAGCAGGACTACCGGCGCCTCGAGGGCACCTACGACAAGCTGGTCTCCGTCGAGATGATCGAGGCCGTCGGCCACGAGTACTTCGACGCCTTCCACCAGGCGTGCGCGCGGCTCCTGGCCCCGCACGGGCGCATGGCGATCCAGGCGATCACCATCGCCGACCAGCACTACGAGAGCGCGAAGCGGTCGGTCGACTTCATCCAGAAGCACATCTTCCCCGGCGCGTGCATCCCCAGCGTGACGGCGCTGCTGGACTCGGCGACGCGCGCGAGCGACCTGCGCCTGGTGCACCTCGAGGACATCGGACAGCACTACGCGCGCACGCTGTCCGTCTGGCGCGAGAACCTGCACGCGTCGTGGAACGACCTGCGCGACCAGGGCTTCGGCGACGACCTCCTGCGCCTGTGGGAGTTCTACTTCGCCTACTGCGAGGGCGGCTTCGCCGAGCGCCACATCAGCGACGTGCAGCTCGTCCTGGAGCGCCCGGGCGCGCGGGCCGCGCCGCCGCTCGGCGCGCTGTGACCGTGACCTGGGCCCACTTCGCGACCTTCCAGCTCCTGTGGTTCGCCGCCGTGTTCGGCGCGGCGGGCGGTTCGCCGTGGCTGGGGCCGCTCGCGCTGGTCCCCCACCTGGCGCTGCACTTCGCGGGCGTGCCGCGCTGCGAGCGCCGACGGGAGCTCGCGGCGCTCGCCGTCGCGGGCGCGGCGGGCGCGCTGCTGGACGCCGGCCTGCACGCGGTCGGCGTGACGAACTACCCGCGCGGCGCGATGATCCTCGGCGTGCTGCCGCCGCCGTGGATCGTCGCGCTGTGGATCGGCTTCGCCGGCCTGCCGCGCTACTCGCTGGCGTGGCTGCGCGGGCGCACCGCCGCCGCCGTCCTCTTCGGCGCCGTCGGCGGGCCGCTGTCGTACTGGGGCGGCGTGCGCGCCGGGGCGACGGGCTGGTCGGATCCGGAGTGGGTGTCCGTCGTCGGGCTCGGCGTGGAGTACGCCGTCGTGACGCCGCTGCTGCTGGCCTGGATGCCGCGCCGGAAAGCCTGACGCGGCCTTGCGACTCGTCGCGCCCGCGTCATGCTGCGCGGCATGCAGCGCCCGTGGGAAGCCGACGACGAGGTCGACGCGGACCGGCTGCGCGGCATCCTCGCCGCGCAGTTCCCCGAGCTGGCGGACGCGCCGATCGCGTTCGAATCACGGGGCTGGGACAACGCCTGCTTCCTCGTCGACGAGCGCTGGTTGTTCCGCATGCCGCGCCGCGAGATGGGCGCGCGGCTGATCGCGGTCGAGAACGCCGTGCTGCCGCGCCTCGCGGACCGCCTGCCGCTGCCGGTCCCGACGCCGCGCTTCGTCGGCGCGCCGCAGGACGGCTACCCGTGGCCCTTCCACGGCTACCAGCGCTTGCCGGGCGAGACGCTGTGTCGCGCCGGGCTGGACGACGACGCGCGGCGCGCGCTGGCCGCGCCCTTCGGCCGCTTCTTGCGCGCGCTGCACGCGACGCCGCCCGACGAGCTGCCGGGGCTGCCGCCGGACGACAACCGCCGTCTGGACGTCCCCTTTCGCGCCGCGCAACTGCAAGAGCGCTTCGCCGACCTGCGCCGCGTCGGCCTGCTGGGCGACCCGCGGCCGTGGGACCACGTGCGCGCCGCGGTGCCGGACGACTACGCCGCCGCGGACACGCACGTCGTGCACGGCGACCTCTACGCGCGCCACCTCCTGGTGGACGAGCGCGGCGCCGCCTGCGGCGTGATCGACTGGGGCGACGTCCACCGCGGCGACCCGGCGATCGACCTGTGCCTGGTCCACGCCTCGATCCCCGCCGACGCGCACGACGACTTCCGCGCGGCCTACGGCGCCGTCGACGAGACGACCTGGGCCGTCGGCCGCTTCAAGGCCCTGCACAGCTCGCTGATGATCCTGGCCTACGGCAGCGACGTCGGCGACGCGGCCCTCGTGCGCGAAGGCCTCGCCGCGCTCGAGCGACTCGCGCGCTGACGCGCGGCTGTCAGAGAGCTCGCGCGTTGACGCGCGGTGATGAGAGGGCTCGCGCGTCGACGCGCGGCTGTCGGAGGGCTCGCGCGGTGACGCGCGGGGACGGCCCCTTCGCTCGCCGCGGCGCGCGCCCTAGAATCGGCGCGATGCGCCGCGCCCTGCTCCCGCTCCTGCTGCTCCTCTGCGTCGGCGTCGCGTCGTGCGCGCCCGAACCCGCGCGGCCCGACGTGGTGATCGTCGTCGTCGACACGCTGCGCCCGGACCGCCTGGGCGCCTACGGCTGCGAGCGCGGCCTGACGCCGAACATGGACGCGGTCGCGGCGGAGAGCGTGCTCTTCGAGCAGTGCCAGGCGCCCGCGCCCTGGACCGCGCCGTCGCTCGTGTCGCTGATGACTTCGACGCGCCCGGCGGTGCACGGCGTGACGGGCTTCCCCGTGCCGGGCCGCCTGTCGCCGCGGGTGACGACGCTGGCGGAAGCGCTGCGCGAGGCGGGCTACGAGACCGCCGCCTTCACCGAGGGCGGTTACGCGCAGCCGACCTTCGGGCTCGGGCGCGGCTTCGACGAGTACCCGACGCACGACGGCGACGAGCGCGGCTACCACTCGAACGTCGACGCGCCCAGCCGCCTGAAGAACACCGTCGACCGCGCGCTGGCCTGGTGGTCGCACGAACGGACCGGGCCGCGCTTCCTGTTCGTGCACACCTACGAGGTGCACCACCCGCTGCGGCCGCCGGAGGTCGACCTGGCCGCGCTGCGACCGGGGTACTCGGAGGAGGCCGAGCTGCGGCGCGTGAAGGACGTCATCGGCGCGTGGAACCGGCTGCGCGCGATCGACGAGGAAGGCGCGCGCGTGCTGCGCCGTCACTCCTTCCACCACGACTTCGCGGGGATGCCCACGGTCGCGGCGCCCGACCAGCTGATGCAGGCCTGCGCCGCGGTCGGCGTGCCGCTGGAGAAGGACCGCGCGCGCCTCGACCCGGACGAGCGGCAGTGGCTGCAGGACCTGTACGACGCCGAGGTGCGCTACACCGACCGCCAGCTGGGACGCCTGTTCACGGCGCTCGAGCGGTTGCCGTCACCGAACGGGACGGTGCTGGTGCTGACCAGCGATCACGGCGAGGGGCTGGGCGCGCACGGGCGGCTCGGACACGGCGAGGACTACACGGACGAGCTGATGCGCGTGCTGCTGACGATCCGCGCGCCGCAACTGGCGCCCGCGCGCGTGCCGGACCTGGTGCGCACGGTGGACGTGATGCCGACCGTGCTGGCGCTCGCCGGCGTGGACCCGGTCGACGGCCGCGTGCAGGGCGTCGACCTGTTCCCGGGCGGCGCGGACTTCGGCGGCGCGTCGACGCACGCGGTCGGCCAGGCGCTGTCCGCGCGCGGCGGCCGCGACCCCCGGCGCAGCATCGTGCGCGACGGCTGGCGGCTGGTGCTGAACGCGGCGACCGGCGAGCGCAGCCTGTACGACCTCTCGACCGACCCCGGCGAGACGGACGACGTCGCGGCGTCGAACGCGGCGCGCGCGGACGAGCTGGAAGCGCTCCTGCGCCGCGAGCTCGAGCACGACGCGCTCCTGCGCGCGTGGTACGGCGACCCCGAGGAAACGGGCGGGCTGACGCGCGAGCAGCTCGACCGGCTGCGCGAGCTGGGCTACACGGGCGACTGACTCCGTGCCCCCCGCTCGAGGCGGCGAAGAGGGCCCCGGACCGCGCGCATCGCACCCCTGCCGACCCGGGTGCCTCGCTGCGCCGTTGCCTGAGAGGACCGCGCGGGCGGCTGCGAACGCACGCACGGTCCTTCCTGGCAACGGCGTCCTGCACGGCCGGGACACGTAGAAGGCAACGCGAGTCCTCCGTCGCGGCTTCACGCAAAGGCCGCAAAGGTGCAAAGAGCGCAAAGAAGGACGAACCACGCGCAGGAGAAGAGCAACGGATGAAAAGCAGCCTCCACCCCGGCACCGGCAGCAACGGAGCAGCTCCAGGTTCCCGGCACCGTGAACGGACCGGCGCAGCGCCGCCCCGCGGTGCTCGATCCGACCGAAGGGAGGATGCTGGCGGTGGACTCCTACTTCTGCTGATGCGGCCGCGTGCGGCCGTGGTTCGTCCTGTTTCGTGCTGGTCGCACGCTTGCGGCTTCGAGTGAGACCACGACTGGAGCCGTGCGGGCGCTCGGCCGTATCCGGGCGGTTCACTGCGTCGTCGCGGTGAAGCGGCGGGCGTCCTCGTGGTCCTGGTCTCGCGCGTGCGCGTGAGTTCGCGGTGCCTCGGGTGTCGGCTCTGCTCGTATCGGTGTCCCGTCACGCAAGGAGCGCGGCGGACGCGACCCTCGGCTGGATCGGCGGCTCGGCCTGTCGGGCCTCGTCGCGTCGGACGCCGCGTGCGGCTCGAGCCTCCGGCCCTGGCGTCGACTCGCTGTGCTGGTCCTCGAACGGAGCCGGGGGGGCCGCGAGTTCCGTGGCAGGCCGGGCCCCCGCGGCGTGGAGTCGACGCAGCGCGGGCGCTAGTCCGCCGCCGCCCAGTCCAGGCTGCGCTCCACCGCCTTGCGCCACCCGCGCATGCGTCGTTCGACGGACGCCGCGTCCATCGACGGCTCGAAGCTGCGCTCGGTGCGGCGGTTCGCGCGAAGGGTCTTCGGCGCCGGCAGCACGCCCTGCGCCAGCCCCGCCACGGTCGCGGCGCCCAGGGCCGTCGACTCCAGGTCGACGCCGCGCTCGACCGGCACGCCCAGCAGGTCCGCCTGGAAGCGCAGCAGCGCGTCGTTCGCCGCCATCCCGCCGTCGACGCGCAGGGTCCGCAGCCGCGCGCCGGTGTCCGCATGCATCGCGTCGAGCACCTCGCGCACCTGGAAGGCCGTCGACTCGATCGCCGCGCGCGCGATGTGGCCGCGGTTCGAGTGGTGCGTCAGCCCGCAGATCACGCCGCGCGCGTCGGGGCGCCAGTGCGGCGCGTACAGGCCGGAGAAGGCCGGCACGAGGTAGACGTCGCCGTTGTCCTCGACGGTCGCGGCGAGCTGCTCGACCTCCGGCGCCGTGTCGATCATGCGCAGCTGGTCGCGCAGCCACTGGATCAGCGATCCCGCGACGGCGACGGAGCCCTCGAGCGCGTAGCGCGGCGACTCCCCCGGCAGCTGGTAGGCGACCGTCGTCAGCATCCCGGACCGCGACGCGACGCGCTCTTCGCCGGTGTGGTACAGCAGGAAGCAGCCCGTGCCGTAGGTGTTCTTCGCGTCGCCCGGCTCGAAGCAGCGCTGACCGACGAGCGCCGCCTGCTGGTCGCCGATCGCGCCGCACACCGGCACCTGCGCGCCGAACGGGCCGTCCGCGCGCGTGGTGCCGTAGCCGCCGGGCTCGCCGCACGGGACGATCCGCGGCAGGAGCGCGCGCGGCACGTCCATCCACGCGAGCAGCTCGTCGTCCCAGTCGCCGGTCGCGAGGTCGACGAGGAAGGTGCGGCAGGCGTTCGAGAGGTCCGAGACGTGCGCGCCGCCGTCCGGGCCGCCGGTCAGGTTCCAGATCAGCCACGTCTCCATCGTTCCGAAGGCCAGCTCGCCGGCGCGCGCGCGCGCCGTGACGTCGGGGCGCTCGCGCAGGAGCCACGCCAGCTTGGGCCCGGAGAAGTAGGTCGAGATCGGCAGGCCGGTGCGCGCCGCCAGCTCGCCCGCGCGCGCGTCGCGGCGCAGCTCGTCGCACAGGTCCTGCGAGCGCGCGTCCTGCCAGACGATCGCCGGCGCGACGGGGTCGCCGGTCGCGCGGTCCCACAGGACGAAGGTCTCGCGCTGGTTCGTGATGCCGACGCCGGCCAGCTCGCCGGGCCGCACCTCCGCGTCGCGCAGCGCGTCCGCGACGACCCGCTCGGTGTTGCGCCGGATCTCGTCCGCGTCGTGCTCCACCCACCCCGGCCGCGGCGTGCGCTGGGCGTGCTCGCGCTGCGCGGTCGCGAGCTTGCCGAAGGCCTGGTCGTAGACGATGCAGCGCGTGCTGGTCGTGCCCTGGTCGATCGCGGCGATGAGCGTCCTCATGCCGCCAGCCTAGCGCGCGCGGCGGCGGCGACGAAGGGTCGCGGACGAGCGCGCGAGGCGGCGCCGGATCGCCGCCTCACCCCCGGTCAGAACGCGAGCAGCGCGGTCAACAACACGATCCACCAGATGCCGAGGTACCGCCAGTACCGCAGGCACAGCGCCAGGGTGCGCTCCGTGCCGCGGCGCGCGGCCCAGCCCAGCGCCACGAGCCCGCCCGCGACGTGCAGCGCGTGCAGGATCGTCAGCATGTGGAACAGCGCCGACTCGAGGGTGCCGGCGGTCGCGCCGTGGCCCGCGCGGTCCAGGCTCCACCAGTTCCACGCCTGCGCCAGCAGGAAGGCGACCCCCAGCAGCGCGCCGCGCCGCGCGCGGACGTCCGGGCCGACGCGCGTCGAGGCCATCGCGCGCTCCGCCGCGACCAGCAGCGCCGTCGCCAGCGCCAGGCCGGCGAGCTGCGCGGGGCCGATGGTGTTGTCGAAGCGCGCCTGCTCGCTGCGCACGATCACGGCGCCCAGCAGCGCCGCGCCGAACAACATCGACAGCGACGCCAGGAACAGGTTCAGGCCGCAGCCCGACAGGTCCTCGTCGCGCGGGCCCGGAGCCGCGTCCGGGTCGCCGAACCACGGGCCTTCGCCCGCGCCGCTACGGAACCCGAACCACACGTGGAGGACCTCCCGCGGGACGCGTCGCGAGCGCCGCTCAGCGGGCCTTCAAGTCGACCGTGCGGGCGTCGATCTCGGGCTGGTACGCCGCGCGGTCCAGCAGCGACATCGACACGAAGAGCGCGACGAAGAGCAGCGCGCCCAGGATCACCACCGTGTGGAAGCCCTTGTCGTAGCGGAGGTGCATGAAGTACAGCGCGACGAGCGTCGCCTTCACCGTCGCGATCCCCATCGCGACGACGAGGTCGATGCGGCCGAGGTCGTACTGCGCGGACCAGACGGTGACCACCGTGAGGACGATCAGCGCCGCCCAGACCCCCAGCAGCACCTTCACCGGCATGACGTGCGCGCCGCCGGCGGCGTGTTCGTGATCGGACATGTCGGGGATCAGTGGATGAGGTACAGGAGCGGGAACAGGAAGATCCAGATCAGGTCGACCAGGTGCCAGTAGAGCGCCGTGAAGTCGACCGGGCCGTAGTAGTCCGGCCGGAAGTCGCCGCGGATCGCGCGGAACAGGAGCCAGATGTAGACCCCGATGCCGATGATCACGTGCAGGCCGTGCACGCCGGTCATCGCGAAGTAGATCCCGAAGAAGATCTTCACGTTGTCCGGCTCGGGGCCCTCGGCGGGCGCGTGGCTGCCGGCGTGCTCGTCCTCCACCGCGGCGTGCGCGCCGGCGGCGCCGCTGTCCGCCTCGGTCGTCGCGGCGTCGCCCTCGGCGCCCGTCACCGACGGCGCGAGGCCGACGTCCGCGACCGACTCCGACTGCACCTGGTAGTACTTGCCGGGCAGCAGGCCGTCGTGGAACTTGTGGCTGTACTCGACGTACTTGATGCCCAGGAAGCCGAAGGCGCCGATGATCGTCAGCGCCAGCGTCAGGATCAGGCCCTTGCGCTGTCCGAGCTGCGCGCAGCGCACCGACCAGGCGGCCGTGAGGCTGGAGCAGATCAGCACGACGGTGTTGATGCCGCCGAGCTTCGAGTCCAGGAACTGCGCCGCGTAGCTGAAGATCTCCGGGTGCATGGACCGGTAGACCGCGTAGGCGCAGAACATCCCGCTGAAGAACAGGATCTCCGTCACGAGGAAGATCCACATCCCCAGCTTGCCGGACTCGAACTGGTGGTTCGCGTCCTCGAAGTGGTGGGCGATGAAGGGAGGGTGGTCCCCGTGTTCGGCTTCGTGCTGCACGGGCGTGCTGGGTTCCGCGATCGTCATCTCAGTGGGAGCTCACGGGCTCGGCAGCGTCCGTGCGGGAGTAGTTGCCGGTCGCGGGGTCGCGACGCAGGTCGTCGAAGCGGTAGGGATCGTGGACCGGCGGCGTGTGATGGAAGTTGTGGTGGATCGGCGGGGACGCGGCGTCCCACTCCATCGTGGCGCCGCCCCAGGGGTTGGCGGGCGCCTTCTCACCGCTCTTCAGCGAGCGCAGCAGCACGATCACGATGCCGAGCAGGCCGAAGCCCAGCAGCACCGTGCCGACGGTCGCCAGCTGGTGATAGGAGATGAAGTCCTGCTCCAGGTAGTACCAGTAGCGCCGCGGCATGCCCTTCGCGCCCAGCGGGAACATCGGGAAGAACGCGATGTTGAAGCCGGCGAAGGCGACCAAGCACGAGATGGCAGCGCCCTTCTCCGAGTACATGCGCCCGAACATCTTCGGCCACCAGTAGTGCAGGCCGCCGAGGAACGCGAAGAGCGTGCCGCCGACCATCACGTAGTGGAAGTGCGCGACGACGAAGTAGGTGTCGTGCAGGTGGACGTCCGTCGACAGCGTGCCGAGGAACAGGCCCGTCAGGCCGCCGATCAGGAACAGGAAGATGAACGCCAGCGCGTACAGCATCGGCGTCGCCAGGCTGATCGACCCCTTGTACATGGTCGCGAGCCAGTTGAAGACCTTGATCGCCGACGGGATCGAGACGCTGAACGTCAGCGCGCTGAAGATCGCGGCCGCGACCTTCGACTCGCCGCTGGTGAACATGTGGTGGCCCCACACGAGGAAGCCCAGCAGCGCGATCGCGACGCTCGAGTACGCGATCATCTTGTAGCCGAAGATCGGCTTGCGGCTGAACACGCTGACCAGCTCCGACACGATGGCCATCGCCGGCAGGATCATGATGTAGACCGCCGGGTGGCTGTAGAACCAGAAGAAGTGCTGGTAGAGGATCGGGTCGCCGCCGTTGTTCGGGTCGAAGATGCCCGCGCCGGTCAGGCGCTCGAACACCAGCAGCAGCAGCGTGATGCCCAGCACCGGCGTCGCCAGCACCTGGATGATCGCCGTCGCGTACATGCCCCACAGGAACAGCGGCATGCGGAACCAGGTCATCCCCACCGGACGCATCTTGTGGATCGTCACGATGAAGTTGATGCCCGTGAAGATCGAGCTGAAGCCCAGGATGAACGCGCCGGTCGCGGCGGCGATCACGGCGGTCTGCGCCTCGACGCTGTACGGCGTGTAGAACGTCCACCCGGTGTCCAGGCCGCCGGACGCCAGCACGGCGACGAAGAACACCGCGCCGAACATCCACAGCCAGAAGCTGGCCAGGTTCATGCGCGGGAAGGCGACGTCCTTCGCCCCCAGCATCAGCGGCAGCACGAAGTTGCCCAGCGCCGCCGGGATGCCCGGGATGATGAACAGGAAGACCATCACCGCGCCGTGCAGCGTGAACAGCTGGTTGTAGCCGTCCGCGTCGACGAAGTCCTCGCCGGGGTGGAACAGTTCCAGGCGGATGCCCAGGGCGAACAGGCCGCCCAGGAAGAACGAAGCGGAGATCGCGATCAGGTACATCACGCCGATCCGCTTGTGGTCCAGCGTGAAGAGCCACGACTTCCAGCCCTTGGAGCAGGCAAGGTAGTCGGGTTCGACCTCGGCGCCGACGGCGACGCTCGTCTGTGTGGTGCTCATCGTGCGGGCTCTACTGGAGGGACTTCAGGAACGCGATGAGGGCGGTGATCTCGTCGTCCTTGATGCGGCCCTGGAAGGTCGGCATCACCGGCTCGTAGCCGACGAGGACCTTCGCCTTGGGCTGCAGGATCGACTCCCGCACGTAGTTCTCGTCGAAGGTCACGGCGCTGCCGTCGGCCATGCGGCGCTCGGTGCCCCACACGCCCTTGAACGTCGGGCCGTTGCCGCTGGTGCCGTCGGTGGAGTGGCACTGGGCGCAGCCGCGCATCTGGTAGACCTTCTTGCCGGCGTCGACGGGCGACAGCTTCGACAGGAAGTCCGAGTCCTCGCGCAGCCACTCCTCGAAGGAGTCCGGTCCGTCCTGCGGGTGGACGACGACCTTCGTGATCATCTCGGAGTGCGACGTTCCGCAGTACTCGGCGCAGAACAGGTCGAACTCCCCCACCATCGTCGGCTTGAACCAGGCCTTCGTGTAGCGGCCGGGGACGACGTCCATCTTCTCGCGGAAGGCCGGGACGAAGAACGAGTGGATCACGTCCTCCGACGTCATCAGCACGCTGACGTTCTCGTCGACCGGGACGTGCAGGACGTCGGTCACGTGCCCGTTCGGGTACGTGAAGTTCCAGCTCCACTTCTGGGCCGTCACCCCGATCTCGTACGTCTCGGCCGGGGGCTGGCGCTTCGAGAGGTACTCGGTGAAGCCCGCGTAGAACATGTAGACGACGAGCGCCGTCGGGATGACCGACCACACGATCTCGAGGACCGTGTTGTGCGACGGCGACTTCTGCGGCGCGCTGTCGTCGCGACGGCGGTAGCGGATCACGAAGATCGACAGGATCGTCATGATCAGCAGGAAGAAGAAGACGCTGACGTAGAGGACGAAGTAGAAGAGGTCGTCCACCTTCGCCGCGTCCTCCGCAGCTTGCGCGGGGAACCAGAAGGTGCCCTCGCCGGCTTGCGCGAGTGTGAGCATCATGCGTATGCGCGGTCGATGGCCTGCGCGCGACGAGCGCGGCGCAGCCAGTACAGGCCGCCGAGGAGGGCGGCGATGGTCAGCGCCCCACCGAGGCGCATCGTGGTCCAGGCGAAGGTGTACCCGCCGGTCCCCGGGTCGTAGTGGAAGCAGAACAGGAGGAACGCGTCGACGCTGGTGCCGATGCGACCCTCCGAGGCCTCGACGAGGGCGAGGCGCAGGTCGCGGCCGGGCACGTCCACGCCGTAGAGGTAGCGCGAGACGCGGCCGTCGGGCATCAGCACCATCTGGACGGCGGCGTGGGCGTACTCGCCGCTGTCCTCGACGTAGCGGTAGCCGAAGCCGACCGACTCCGCGGCGCGGCGGATCGTCGGCTCGTCGCCCAGCAGGAAGCTCCACCCGGCCCGCGCGGGGTCCAGGCCGAGCTCGTCGTAGTAGCGGGCGCGCGTCTTCGCGGCGCGCTCCGGCGTCTCGAGCGGGTCCAGCCCGATCGTCACGACGCGGAAGTCCTCGCCCAGCCGCAGCTCCGACGCTTCGATCGCGTCGACCAGCCCGTTCAGCTGCATGCTGCACAGCATCGGGCAGTCGCTGTAGTTGAACGTCAGGATCGTCGGGACGTCGCCGGTGAGCGCCTGCGCGGCGGTCAGCTCGGCGCCCGCGGAGTCGACGAACACGAGGTCCGCCGGCACGCGTTGTTCGAGCCGCTCGTCGACCGTCAGGCCCTCGAGCTCGTCCGGCTGGTTCCCGTTCCACTGCGCGGGCAGCGCCCACGACGACGCGGTCGCGCCGCCGAGGAGGCAGGCGACCGCGAACGCGGTGCGGATGCGGGCCCGGGCCGTCACGAGCAGCTCGGGATCAGAAGGAGGCGCCGGCGGAGTTGGCCGCGGCTTCACGCGCGACGAGCTCCATGGCGTCCTCGATCGGGATGCGGACCTTGCCGGCCTCGCGGTCGGCCCACTCGTAGCCCTCGAGCGAGGCGCGCTGCTCGGCGAGCATCACGCGCATCTCGGGCGTGCCGGCCTCGGCGGCGCGCGACGCGGCCTGCGAGTCCTCGGCGCGGTAGTACAGCACCTGCAGGCACAGGACCGTCACGAAGGTCACGATCGTTCCGACGACGCCGATGACGGCGATGGCGGGCGTGTTGAGAGCGTCTTTTTCGACCATGGTGTTCACCCAGTTCTCGTAAGTCAGATGTTCTCGAATGCCAGGGACTCGTCGAGCCGCGGATCCTGCAGCGGGACGAGGGGGCGCCCGTCCGCGCGGCGCAGGACTCCTCCGAGGAAGAGACCGCCCACGCCCAACAGACAAGCGATGTCGATGAGGCCGACCCGCACGCCTTCCGGCGAAAGCGTCGGCATGATCAGCCAGTACAGGTCCACCAGGTGCATCACGAGCAGCGCGACGGCCCAGCCGGAGAGCAGCAGGCGGTTGCGCTTCACGTGGCGCGACAGGAGACCGACGAAGGGCAGCAGGAAGTGCCCGAAGAGCAGCACCAGCGAGACGACCTTCCAGCCGCCGACCCAGCGCGCCGCGAACCACTGCGTCTCCTCGGGGATGTCGCCGTACCAGATCAGCATGTACTGACTGAAGGCGATGTAGCCCCAGAAGAAGACGAAGGCGAAGAGCAGCTTGCCGAGGTCGTGGTAGTGCTCGGTCGTCACGATGCCCTCGAGTTCCCCGCGCTTCTCGAAGCGGCGGGAGAAAAGGACCAGGGTCGCGAAGAGCGCCAGCGCGCTGCCCGCGAAGATGTACACGCCGAAGATGGTGCTGAACCACTCGTAGTTCAGCGTCATCAGCATGTCGAACGAGAAGAACGTCAGCGTCAGCGCGAACGCCAGGACCGACGGCGCGGCGCGCGTCTGCATCCACTGCGTCAGCGCCGGGTCGCCCGTGTCGTCCTGCGCCAGCGAGCGGCGGTTGAACGCGCGCACCAGCAGCGTCCACACGCCGACGTAGATCAGCACGCGCACCAGCAGGAACGGGCCGTTCAGGTACGGCGCCTTCTCGTGCAGCAGGTGGCTGACCTCGCGCTCGTGCGTGTCCGCCCAGTGGTACAGGTCGCCGTTGCCGAACAACGTCGGGACGACGATCGGCAGCAGCAGGAGGCCCATCAGCGGCAGCGCGCCGGCGACGTGTTCCGCCATGCGGCGGACGACGACGCTCCAGCCCGCGCGCACCAGGTGCTGCACGAGGACGAAGAACAGGCCGCCCAGGCCGAGCGTGATGAAGTAGGTCACCGCCAGCAGCCAGGAGTGCTGCAGGTGGCGCGTGCCGCCGTCCTGGACGAGGCCCAGGACCAGCGCCAGCGCGCACAGCGCCAGGCCGGCGATCGTGAACAGCTTGCCGCGGCTCGCGAGGCCGGTCGGCGTCACCTTGGCGCGCTCGGGCGCGTGGATCGTGGCGTGGGCGCTCACTTGAAGTCCTCCTGACGCTCGGCGGGCAGGTCCTCGCGGTCGGCGGCGCGGCTGCGCTGCAGCGCGCGCAGGTACGCGACGACGGCCCAGCGGTCGTCGACCGTGATCTGCCCGGAGTAGGCGGGCATGTTGCGGATGCCGTTCGTGATGACGTCGAACAGCTGGCCCTCGGGGACGGTCAGCAGGCGCTCGTCGTGCAGGTTGGTCGGCGGGATCCACGCGGCCTCCTGCAGCGACTCGGCGCGCACGGACACCGGTCCGCGACCGAGGCCGTCCAGGCCGTGACAGACGCCGCAGTAGATGTCGTAGCGCTCGCGGCCGCGCTGCATCACGACCTCGTCGATCGTGAACGGGAAGCCGCTGCCCCACTGGTCCGCGACCTTGCCGGTGGCGCGGTACTCGTCCTCGATCCACTCACCGACGGCGACCGTGCCCTCGACGGGCGCGCGCATCGAGCGGCCGTCCTCGAAGATCGACGACGCGGACTGCGTCTTCGCCTTCGGCTGGTGGTCCATGTCCGGGATCAGGTGGATGCGCGGCGTGGTGCGCGTGCCGTAGCGCTCCATCGCGATCAGCGCCGGCGGGATCAGCGCGATCGCCGCCGCGACCATCGTCAGTTGCTTGACGATCTTGGGCAGGCCGGCGGGCGAGTCGTCGGCCTCGCAGCGCTCGATCACGGTCGCGCCGGTCTCGCGCAGGAACTCGCGCGTCGCCTGCTCGTCGAAGCGCTCGTCGGCGGCCTCGATCGAGATGGCGAAGCGGTCCGCGGTGACGCGCTCGAAGCCCGGCGTGCGGTGCAGCGGGTTCGACAAGAGCGGCAGCTTGTTCAGCGCGAGCATGCCCACGAAGGTCGTGATCGCGCTGAGCAGGATGATCACCTCGAAGGTGACCGGGATCGCGGCCGGCAGGCCGAACAGCGGCTTACCGGAGATGAGGAAGGCGTAGTCGACGCCGTTCATCCAGTACTGCATGCCCAGCGCGACGGCGCAGCCCGTCAGGCCCGCGCCCAGCACCAGCCAGGGCAGGATCGTCGGGCGGATGCCCATCGCGGGGTCGATGCCGTGCACCGGGAACGGCGAGTGCGCGTCGAAGCGGCGGAAGCCGGATTCCTTGACGCGGCGCGCCGCGCCGATCAGCGAGTCGACGTCGTCGTAGTAGGCGACGTAACCGTGGAGCTCGGGAGCGCTCACTGCGCCACCTCCTCGGCGTGCGCGCCGTGGCCGGCGTGCGCTTGGGGCAGGACCGTCTTGACCTCGGCCATGGCGACCATGGGCAGGTAGCGGCAGAACAGCAGGAACAGCGTGAAGAACAGGCCGAAGCTGCCGGCGAACGTCAGCACGTCGACCGCCGTCGGCTTGAAGTAGTCCCAGCTCGAGGGCAGGAAGTCGCGGCTGAGCGAGATCACCGTGATCACGAAGCGCTCGAACCACATGCCGACGTTGACGAGGATGCAGACCCCCATCATCGCCCACAGGTTGGTGCGCACCTTCTTGAACCAGAAGGCCTGCGGCGCGACGACGTTGCAGAACGCCATCGTCCAGTACGCCCAGGCGTACGGCCCCATCGCGCGGTTGATGAACGCGAAGCGCTCGTACGGGTTACCGCCGTACCACGCGATGAAGAACTCGATCGCGTACGCGTAGCCGACCATCATCCCCGTGGCGAGGATGATCTTGCACATGATCTCCAGGTGCTTCATCGTCACCAGGTGCTTCAGGCCGAAGAACTGGCGCGCGGGGATCATCAGCGTGACCACCATCGCGAAGCCCGAGAAGATCGCGCCGGCCACGAAGTACGGCGGGAAGATCGTGGTGTGCCAGCCGGGCACCTGCGACACGGCGAAGTCGAACGACACGACCGAGTGCACCGACAGCACGAGCGGCGTCGCGAGGCCCGCGAGCAAGAGGTACGCCTTCTCGTAGCGGTGCCACTGGCGCGCGGAGCCCGTCCAGCCCAGCGAGAACAGGCCGTAGGCGGCCTGGCGGATCTTGCCCTTCGCGCGGTCGCGCAGCGTGGCGAGGTCCGGGATCATGCCCATGTACCAGAACAGCAGCGACGTGAGCGCGTACGTGCTGACCGCGAACACGTCCCACAGGAGCGGCGAACGGAAGTTCGGCCACATCTCCATCTGGTTCGGTATCGGGAACAGGTAGTAGGCCATCCACACCCGGCCGATGTGCACGCCGGGGAAGACCGCGGCGCAACACACGGCGAAGATCGTCATCGCTTCGGCGAAGCGGTTGATCGACGTTCGCCAGCCCTGGCGGAACAGGAACAGGATCGCGGAGATCAGCGTGCCCGCGTGACCGATGCCGACCCAGAACACGAAGTTCACGATGGGCCAGCCCCAGGCGACGGGTTGGTTGTTGCCCCACACGCCCACGCCGTTCAGCACCAGGTAGCCGAGCATGCCGAACATGACGGCCGTGCCGACCAGGCTCACGCCGAACGCGGCGTACCACGCGCGCGGCGGCTTGGGGCGCTCGGCGATGCCGCAGACGTCGTCCGTGATCGACGTGAAGTCGTTCTGACCCGTCATCAGCGGCGGGCGCTGCGTCGGGTCGTCCGACAGGACGTCGATCTCCGGAGCCGCGGCTGCGGTCTTCACCGGGTCGTGATCAGTGGTGGTCGTGATCACCATGGTCGGTCGAAGCGGGCACGAGGGCCGGGTTGGGGTTCGTCACGCGGGCCAGGTACTGGTTGCGCGGGCGGATGTTGAGCTCGCCGAGCAGCGCGTAGGAGCGCGGCGACGCGTGCAGGCGCGAGACCTGCGAGTCGTCGTCGGCCAGGTCGCCGAAGACGATCGCCTTGGGCGGGCACGCTTGCTGGCAGGCGGTCTGGATCTCGCCGTCGCGGATCGGACGGCGGTCGTTCTTCGCGTCGATCTTCGTGCGCTGGATGCGCTGCACGCAGAACGTGCACTTCTCCATCACGCCGCGGCTGCGCACGGTGACGTCCGGGTTCTGCGCGAGCTGCAGCAGCTCGTTCTCCGGCTCGTCCAGGAACGCCGTGTTGTTGAAGAAGTTGAAGCGGCGGACCTTGAAGGGGCAGTTGTTCGAGCAGTAGCGCGTGCCGACGCAGCGGTTGTAGACCATGTCGTTCAGGCCCTCCTGCGTGTGCACCGTCGCGGCGACGGGGCAGACCTGCTCGCAGGGCGCGTGCTCGCACTGCTGGCACGCGACGGGCTGCGTCACGGCCTCCGGCGCGTCGGGGTCGCCCGAGAAGTACAGGTCCATGCGGATCCAGTGCATCTCGCGGCCCTTCAGCACCTGCTCCTTGCCGACGACCGGGATGTTGTTCTCGGCCTGACAGGCGATCACGCAGGCGTTGCAGCCGTCGCAGGCGGACAGGTCGATCGACATGCCCCAGCGGTGGCCGTCCGGCAGCTCGACGTCCTTCCACAGCGACTCGAGCGGCGGGTGGTGCACGACGTGCTGCGCGAAGTCCGGGTGCTCGGCGAACTCCTGGGCCGTCGCCGACGGGACCAGGCGGTCGAGGCGCTGCTCGCGGGCCTCCATGCCCGCGGCGTCGATCATGTGGTGCTCGGTGGTCGTCGCCAGCCGGTAAGTGCGGCCGGTGCGCTCCACGCGGGCGCCGCGCGCCGTCCACAGCCCGTCGCCCTTGCGGAGCGGGCGCACGTCGACGCCGACGCCGAAGACCTCGTCGGTCGTCGATCCGCCGACCACGCCGGCGGCCGAGCGGCCGTAACCGAGCGCGACCGAAGCGCTGCCCTTCGCCTCGCCGGGCGCGATGAAGACGGGCAGCTCGAGCGAGGCGCCGTCGATGGTCACGCGCACGACGTCCTCGTGCTCGACGCCCAGGTCCTTCGCCGTCGCCGGCCCGACCATCAGCGCGTTGTCCCAGGTCAGCTTGGTCGTGAAGTCCGGCAGCTCCTGCAACCAGCCGTTGTTGGCGTAGCGGCCGTCGATCAGCTTCGGGCAGGCGTAGAAGTTCAGCTCCAGGCCCGTGTCGCCGGTCGGCTCCGACAGGCGGTAGCTCGACTCGTCGGCGAGCGCGACGGCGACCGGCGCCTCGGCGCTGTCCGCGACCAGCCCGTCGTGCAGCGCGCGGTTCCAGCCGGCGGCGTCGAAGCGCTGCGCGAAGGTCTCGCGCACCAGCGCCAGCCCGTCCGCGTCGCGGCCGAGCAGCATGGCGACGACCTGCGCGACCCCGCGGCCGCCGAACAGCGGCAGGATCGTCGGCTGGACGACGCTGTACGTCCCGTCGAGCGCGACCGCGTCGCTCCACGACTCCAGGAAGTGCGCTTGCGGCAGGTGCCACTCGCAGGCGCGCGCCGTCTCGTCGACGGCGAGGCCCAGATGGACGCTGGTCTCGGCGCGCTCCAGCGCGGCCGCGACGTCGACGTCGGCGGGCGCGTCGTAGACCGGGTTGCCGCCCAGCACGAGCAGCGTCTCGACCTCGCCGGCCGCGGCGCGCGCGCACAGCGAGCGCAACGCCTGCACGTCGCTGCGGGTCGCGTCCGCCGCGGGGCGGAAGGTGACCGTGCGGCCGACGCAGTCCAGCGCGTCCATCAGGCGAGCGACGCGAGCGTGCACCTCGGGCGCCTGGCCCTTGCCGGCCAGCACGAGCGCCTCGCCGCGGTGCGCGAGCAGGTCCTGCGCGGCGGCGTCGACGAAGTGGCGGACGGTCTCGTTCTGCGCCAGGCGACGCGCGTTCGCGCCGGGGGCGGGCGCGCCGCGCTTCAGGCCCTGGTCCCCCATCACGCGCTCCTCGAGCAGCTCGAGGAAGGCGGGGACGTCGGACGCGCGCAGCGGCAGGCGGTGGTCGGCGGTCGCGCCGACGGCGGTGAAGCGCGACTCGACCGCGTACACGCGGTTCATCGCGCCGGACTCGGGGCGACGCCCTTCGGCCAGCTCCGCGCTGTGACGCACGCCGTCGGCGTGGTCGCGCAGGAAGTCGGCGTCGAGCGCCACGACGCGGCGCGCGCGGCGGAAGTCGTAGCGCGCGCGCAGCGGCCGGCCGAACGCCAGCTCCGTGCCGCGCACGTGGTTCTCGTCGCTCGCCGCTTCCCAGGCGACCCACGTCGCGCGCGGGAAGCGCTCGAGCAGCGCGGCGCGCATGCGCGCGTCCGTCGGCGAGCCCGTCGCGCGGGCGATCACGCCGATGCCGGCGCCCTGGTCGCCGCGGCCGGGGTCGAACGCGGTCGACATGGCCGCGCCGAACTCCTCCCAGCTCGACGGCGCGCCGCCGCGGATCACCGCGCGGCTGCGGTCGGGGTCGTAGAACTCGAGGATCGCGGCTTGCGCGTGCACGTCGGTGGCGCCGCCGCTCGACGGGTGCAGCGGGTTGCCCTCGACCTTGATCGGGCGGCCGTCGAAGGTCGTCACGCGCAGGCCCTTGGCCGCGCCGAAGAGGTCCATCGCCGTCGCGTACGACTTCGTCGCGCCGGGAACGAAGTCCTGGGGGCGCGAGGAGAACGTCAGGATCTCCTCTTCCTCCCAGTTGCAGCCCGACGCCGTCGCGAGCGCGGCGGACGCGCCCATCAACTGCAGGAAGCGGCGGCGGTCCACGCCGTCGGCCGTCTCGGGCGCGATGTCCGTGAACTCGCGCGACACGCGCTCGGCCAGGGCTTCGTCCCCGGCTCGTTCGCGCAAGCTGCGCCAGTGGGTCGCGGTCTCGTTCGACATGTCTCTAGCGGTGGCAGGTGGAGCAGTCCGTGGAGGGGGCGATGCCGCGTTCCGCGATCAATCGCTCGCCCAGCGAGCGCGCGTCCTCGCGCGGCTCCCAGGCGAGGTCGAAGACCTTGTCGACGGGGCGGACGTTCGGCGCGGGGTCGCGGTGGCAGTCGAGGCACCAGCCCATCGAGAGCGGCTCGACCTGCTCGACGACGTCCATCTGGTCGACGCGCCCGTGACAGGACACGCAGCTGACGCCGCGCGTGACGTGGGCGCTGTGGTCGAAGTAGGCGTAGTCCGCCAGGTCGTGCACGCGGATCCACTCGATCGGGCGGTCCGTCGCGACGGCCTCGCGCAGCGGGCGCAGCAGCGGGCTGTCGGTCTTGATCCGCTCGTGGCAGTTCATGCACGTCGCGGCCGGCGGGATCGCGGCGTGCGCGGTCTCCTCGACGGTCGTGTGGCAGTAGCGGCAGTCGATCGCCAGCTCACCGGCGTGGAGGCGGTGGCTGAACGGGATCGGCTGCTCCGGCGCGTAGCCGACGGCCAGCGTGTCCGGCGAACCGCCGAAGGCGACGAGCCCGACGAGGTACACGCCGGTCAGACCGGCGACGATCGGCAGGCCGCGGACGAGGAGGTTCGTCCAGCGAGGGAAGTGGAATCTCTGCATGCTCGAGGGGGATCGCGGGCGGCGTCGGCGCGCCATCGAGGTCGTCCGTCGCGCGATCGAGCGAGCAAACTAGAGAGCAGTCGCCCCTCCGCCCATGCGGCAAATCGTCGCACGCGGGGCGGGCCGCACCTTCCGGACCCCTGCCTCCGGAGATGCCCGCGCGACGGGGGTGCGACCGATCGCCGCACCCCCGCCACGGATCACCCTCCTGGGGGTCATAGGGCCGATTCCACCGTCGAAGCGGTGCGGCAGATTGTCGCAGGCCCCGCACGGCGGAGCCCCTCGAGCCACCCCGGGAGGGCGACGATTGCGGACCCGTGGCTCCGGAGAGGAACTTTTTCGGCCGGGACGGATCCTGGTCGAGCGGATGCGACTTCGCGACCCCCGCCGTCCGGAACGCGCCTAGTTCGGCGGCCGCTTCTGCAGCTTGCGCTGCAGCGAACGGCGGTGGATCCCGAGCCGTCGCGCGGCCTCCGAGACGTTGCCGCCGCAGTCGGTGTAGACGCGCTGGATGTGCTCCCACTCCGCGCGCGCCAGGCTGGGCGCCTGGTAGTCCTGCGTCTGCTCGTCCGGACGCTCCTGGTCCGCCTTCTCGAAGGCGGCGAGCAGGTCGTCGACGTCGGCGGGCTTCGGCACGTAGTTCACGGCGCCGAACTTGATCGCCTCGACGGCCGTCGAGATCGAGCCGTAGCCGGTCAACACCAGGATGCGCGTCGACGGGTCGATCTCGTGCAGCGCCATGACGAGCTCCAGCCCGCCCTTGCCCGGCATCTTCAGGTCGACGACGGCGAACTCGGGCGAGTCGTCGCGCGCCAGCTCGACCGCTTCCTCGTAGTTGCCCGCGGTGCGGACCTCGTACTCGCGGCGGCGGAAGGCCTTGGCCAGGCGCTCGCGCAGCACGACGTCGTCGTCCACGAGCAGCATGCTCTTCGCCGAAACCGTGTCGCGCGCTTCTTCGTTCTCGCTCATCGCCGGTGCGTCCCTCGCGCGGTCATCCTAGCGGACCGCGGCGGCGTTGCAGCGCTTCGAACGGCAGGTCCACGACGACCGTCGTGCCCTGGCCCGGTCGCGACTCGATGCGCAGGCTGCCGCCCAGGCGCTCGAAGGTGCTGCGCGCGAGGAACAGGCCGAGCCCCATCCCCTTGCCCGGATCCTTCGTCGTGAAGAAGGGGTCGAGCGCGCGCTGCAACACCGCCTCGTTCATCCCCTCGCCCCGGTCGCGGATCGACAGGCGCAGCGTGTCGCCGGCCTCCTCCGCGCGGAAGTACACCTGCGCGCCGTCCGGCGACGCGTCCATCGCGTTCTTGACGATGCCGCGCAGCGCCATGGAAAGGCCCGTCATCGGCACGAACAGCTCGCGCCCGCGCAGCGCGTCGTCCACCTCGACCACGGCGCGCTCGGGCTCGGGCAGCTCGTCCACGGTCTGCTCCAGCAGGTCCCCCACCGTCAGGTCGACCATCGGCTCGCCGACCTGCGTGCCGGTGTCGACGGTCATCTGGTCCAGGATGCGCCGGCAGATGCCGACCTGCTCGCGGATCAGCCGCGCGTCGTCGAGCGTGTCCTCGTCGACCTGGCCCTTCTCCAGCTGGTGCGCCAGCTCCGACGACGCGACGGCGATGGTCGACAGCGGCGTCGCCAGCTCGTGCGCCGCGCCGGCCGCCAGCGTGCCCAGCGCCTCGATGCGGTCGCGCCTCGAGCGCAACGCCTGCTCCTCCTGCAGGTGCACCTCGTGCTCGAACAGCGCGCTGGTCACGCGCGTGACGAAGTACAGGATCACCATGATCGCCGTGCTGAACGCGACGAGTTGCCCGCGCGGCAGGTGCGGCGCGCCCGGCAGCACGGCCGGGAAGTCGCGGCTGTCGATCAACAGCGTGCCGTAGCACAGCACGGTCAGCAGCGAGACCGCCGCCGCGCGGCTGGGCCGCAGCAGCACCGCCGCCAGCACGAGCTGCACGACGTAGAACACGCTGAACGGGTTCGCGACGCCGCCGGTCACGTACAGCATGATCGACAGCAGCAACACGTCGCCCGCCATCACGCTGATCTTGATCCAGCGCAGCAGCGCGACGACGCGCGGGCTCTCGGGACCGCCGCGGCAGCTGCGGATCCAGTACTCGAGCCACGCGTTCGACAGCACCTCGATCGCCAGCACGGGCAGGATGCCCGACCAGGGCAGCGCCACGCCGACGCCGAACTCGACGCACAGCACGGTGCCCAGTTGACCCAGGAAGGCCGCCCAGCGCAGCCGGATCAGCCACTCGAGGTTGATCCACTCCCGCTCGCGCAGGACCGGGCCGGCGCCGGGATGGGGACTCTCGATCATCGCGGGGCGGAGCGTAGCGTCCCGGAAGGCGCGCGGAAAGCGCCCGAGAACGCGCGTTTCGCGTGGCAGGGTCCGGCGGCGCGCCGCGCCTCGTCCCCCGGTGACACGCATGAGGACCTCCCCCGCACACGACCGGACGGCGCGCGCTCCTTCGCGCGCCGCTAGAATCGGCGCGCGACGACCGCCGGCTCCCCGCCGCGGCGCGCCCCCCTCCATCGTGTCGCGCGACCCAGGTGAACTGACCCGCATCCTGCGAGGCGGCGACGCCGCCCGCGACGAGCTGCTGCCGCTCGTCTACGGCGAGCTGCGCGGCCTCGCCGAGGGGCGCATGCGCGGCGAGCGCGGCGAGCACACGTTGCAGGCGACGGCGCTCGTCCACGAGGCCTGGATCCGCCTGGCGGGCAACGACGCGATCGAGTGGCGCGACCGTCGGCACTTCTACGGCGCGGCGTCCGAGGCGATGCGCCGCGTGCTGATCGACCACGCGCGCCGCGTGCGCAGCGAGAAGCGCGGCGGCGACCGCGACCGCGTGACGCTGGGCGCGCCCGAGGCGCCGTCGGAGATGGGGCCCGAAGAGCTGCTCGCGCTGGACGACGCGCTGTCGCGGCTCGAGGCCGAGGACGCGCGCGCCGCGGCCGTCGTGCGCCTGCGCTTCTTCTCCGGCCTGTCGATGCCGGACGTGGCGCGCGCGCTGGACGTGTCCGAGCGCAGCGCGCACCGCGAGTGGGCCTTCGCCCGCGCGCGCCTCTTCGAGCTGCTCGAGGAGGCCTGAGGTGTCGCGCCCCACCACGCCGCTGCACAAGCGCCTGTTCCTGGAGCTGCTCGACGTCGCGCCGGAGCGCCGCGCGGGAGAACTCGCGCGCCTCGCCGGCGGCGACGCGTCGCTGGAAGCCCGCCTGCGCGGCCTGCTCGACGCGCACGAGCGCGCGGAGGAGGTCCTGGGCCACGTCGACGACGCGACGGCCGGCCTGCGCGTCGCGGCCGAGGTCGACGCGCTCGCGCCCGGCGACCGCGTCGGCCAGTACGTGCTGCGGCGCGAGCTGGGCGCGGGCGGCTTCGGCCGCGTCTGGCTGGCGGAACAGCAGGCTCCCGTGCGCCGCCCCGTCGCGCTGAAGCTGCTGAAGGCGGGCATGGACACGCGCGAGGTCGTCGCGCGCTTCCAGGCCGAGCGCCAGGCGCTGGCGCGCATGGAACACCCCGGCATCGCGAAGGTCTTCGACGCCGGCGAGACCGAGCGCGGCCGCCCGTGGTTCGCGATGGAGTTCGTCGACGGCGAGCCGATCACCGACTACTGCGACCGGAAGCGCGCCGACCTGCAGAGCCGCTTGCAGCTGCTCGCCGAGGTCTGCCGCGCAGTGCAACACGCGCACACCAAGGGCGTCGTGCACCGCGACCTGAAGCCGTCGAACGTGCTGGTCACGGAGGTCGACGGCGCTCCGCGGCCGATCGTGATCGACTTCGGCATCGCGAAGGCGATCGAGGACCCCTTGGTCGAGGACGCGCACGCGACGCGGCGCGGCCAGTGGATCGGGACGCCGGCGTACATGGCGCCCGAGCAGCTCGGCTCGGGCGCGGACGTCGACACGCGCGCCGACGTGTACGCGCTGGGCGCGCTGCTGCACGCGCTGCTGGTCGGCGAGCCGCCGCAGGGCGGCGACCCCGCGCGCGACCCCGACTGGCACCGGCGCATCACGACGCAGCGCGCGCCCAGGCCGTCGACGCGCCTGGGCGGCCGCCCCGAGGCCGCGCGCCCCGGCGTGACGCGCGGGACGGTGCGGCGCGAGCTGGACTGGATCGTCGGGCGCTGCCTGGAGAAGGATCCCGAGCGCCGGTACGACTCGGCCGCCGTGCTGGCGAACGAGCTGGAGCGCGTCGTCGACGGCGAGCCGGTGCTGGCCGGCCCGCCGACCGTCGCGTACCGCTTCGCGACCTTCGTGCGCCGCAACCGCGTGAGCCTGGCCGTCGCCGCGTCCGTCTTCGCGGTGCTGCTCGTCGCGCTGCTGTTCGCGCTGGACCGCGAGGAGCGCGCGCGCCAGGCCGAGGCGCTGGCGGTGCGCAACGAGCGCGCGGCGCGGGACGCGGAGGCCGACGCGCGCCGCAACGCCGACGCCGCGCGGGCGGCCGAGCGCCAGGCGCGCGCGGAGCTCGAGCGCGCCCGCGCCGTCGCGCTGTTGACCGAACACATGCTGCTGTCCGTCAAGCCGTCCGTCGCGCGCGGCGCGGACACGTCGCTGATGACGGAGATGCTGGAGCGCGCCGAGCGCTACATCCTGGAGCGCGACGACCACGCCCCCGCGACCGAGGCGGAACTGGCGCGCATGATCGGCGGCGCGTGGTGGGAGCTGGGCGAGTCGCAGCGGGCGTTGCCGCTGCTCGAGCGCGCGCTGGACCTGCGGCGCGAGGCGCTCGGCGACGCGCACCCCGACACGCTGCGATCGATGAACGACGTCGGCACGCTGCGCCTGCAGCGCGGCGAGCTGGTCGCGGCCGAGCCGCTGCTCCGCGAGCTCCACGAGGCCTACGCCGGCGTCGACCTCGCGCACGACGAGGACGCGCGCACCGCCGCCGCGACCTACGCGGCGCTGCTGGAGAAGGTCGGCGACCACGACGCGTGCCTCGCCGTGCGGCGGGAGGTCCTCGACGCGCTCGAGCGGCAAGCGGAGCCCGACGCCGAGGACGTGCTGATGGCGCGCAACAACGTCGCGGCGGCGCTCTCCGAGGTCGGACGCAAGGAGGAGGCGCTCGCGATGTACCGCGAGGTCTTCGACGCGCAGGTCGCGTCGCCGGCGCTCGGCGCGGACCACCCGCACACCCTGATGACCGCGAACAACGTCGCGTCGCTGCTGCGCGACCTCGACCGGCTGGACGAGGCGCTCGAGTGGATGCGCGCCGCGCTCCTGCGCAAGCGCGCGATCCTGCAGCCGGGCCACGTCAGCCTGCTGACGTCGCTGAACAACCTGGGCGAGCTCGAGAACCGCCTGGGCCACACGGAGCGCGCGGAAGCGCTGTACCGCGAGGCGCTCGACCTGGCGCGTGAGCACCTCGGCGACGACGCGGAACCGACGCGCATCCTGGCGCTGAACCTGGCGAAGGTCTACCTGTCGCAGGACCGCGACGCGGACGCGGCGGAGCTGCTGGAGCCCGCGGCGCGGCGCGGTCGCGAGCTGTCGGGCCCGACGGTGCTGACGCGCGTCACGGACAACGCGCTGGCGAACGCGCTGCACCGGCTCGGCCGGGACGCGGACGCGGAGCCCTGGGCGCGCCGCGCCGCCGGCGACGCGCGCGACGCGGGGTCGACGGCGGAGGCGGCGCGCTACGACGTACTGCACGGCGAGGTGCTGGCGTCGCTCGGGCGACGCGACGAGGCGCGCGCGCTGTGGACCGCCGCCCGCGAGGCGCTGGCGGGCGAGGACCCCGGCTCGGCCGCGGAGGCGGCGGCGCTGCTGGAGGCGCTCGACGACGCCGCGCCGGAGCCCGCCCCGGACGCGGACGCCGGCGAGCCCGCCTCGGGCGCCGACGACGCGCGCTGAGCGCCCCCGGGCACGGATTCCCGCATCGCGCTCCAGGCGCGCGACCCCGCCGTGTCGATGGGGACCTGCGGTCCCCACCCGCGCCCCACCCGCGCATGGCTTCCGAATCCCCCCTCGCGCCGACCCCCGAGGTCCCCGGCGAACTCCGCCTCCGTCTGATCCGCGCGATCACGCTGCTGGCGTCGATCTTCGTGATCAGCGTCTGCGGCCTGATGTGGATCGAGGGCTGGGACCTGTGGCGCGCGTTCTTCTTCACGCTGATCACCGTCACGACGGTCGGTTACGGCGACGAGGGCATCTCGGTGGTCGGCCAGCGCTTCGCCACGCTGCTCCTGGTCGGCGGCATCGGCACCGCGTCCTACACCTTCGCCCTGGTCGTGCAGGCCATGGTGACGAACCAATTCGCCTGGAGGCGACGCATGCAGACGCGCATCGACAAGCTCGAAGGACACGTCCTGGTCTGCGGCTTCGGCCGCATGGGTCGCACGATCTGCGACGAGCTCGACGCGGTCGGGCACCCCTTCGTCGTGATCGAGTGCGACCTGTCCGTCGCGAGCGAGGCCATCGAGCGCGGCTTCGCCGTCGTGCACGGCAGCGCGACCGAGGACGGCGTGCTGACGCGCGCCGGCGTGAAGCGCGCGAGCCACCTGGTGTGCGCGACGGACCGCGAGAGCGAGAACATCGTCGCGACGCTGAGCGCGCGGCAGCTGTGCTCGAAGATCCAGATCATCGCGCGCGCCGAGCACGCGGAGGAGATCCGCAAGCTGCGGCTGGCGGGCGCGACGCGCACCGTGGCGCCGTTCCACCTGGGCGGCCTCGAGATCGCCAACGCGATCACGCGGCCGCGCGTCGCCGACTTCCTGGCGTCGTCGACCCGCGCGCGCAGCGCGGTGGCGCTGGCCGAGATCCTGATCGCCGCGGACTCGCCGCTGGTCGGCCGCACGCTGGCGGACTGCGGGTCGCGCGAGGCCTCGCGCGTGTCGTTCGTCACGCTCGAGCGCGAGAACGGCGAGGCGCTGACGCCCCCGCGCGGCGGGCTGGAGCTGGCGGCGGGCGACCTGCTGATCGCCGCCGGCGACCCGGACCAGATCGGGTGGATGCGCGACGCCGCGCGGCCGTTCGCGGACGAGGTCATCGACGCGCTCGACCCGGAGTCCGTGCCCGCGGCGCTGCCGTCGGAGGACGCGGACGCGCCCGCGGACGCGCCCGAGCCGGATCGCGCCGCTTGATCCGCGCGGCGGTCGCTGGCACCCTCCGCCGGCACCGCCATGGGGACCGAACCGCAACGCGCGAAGAGACCGGTGGAACGCGGCTCGGCGCGGCGCCTCGGCGCCCTGCTCGCCGCGGCCTGCGCGCTGTACTTCCTGCACCTCGGCGGGCTGCACAACGTCAAGATCGGCGACGAGACGAACTACCTGCAACTCGCGCGCGTGACCGCGACGCTGCCCGGCTGGCTGCCGCTGTCGACCGACGACGGCCCGTGGAGCACCAAGCCGCCGCTCTTGTTCTGGCAGGGCATCGCCTCGGCGAAGCTCCTGGGCGAGACGCTGTTCGGCTACCGCCTGGTCAGCGTGCTGTACACGCTGGCGACGGCCGCGCTGGTCGCGCGCTTCGCGCGCCGCGAGACCGGTGACGCGCGCGCCGCCCTGCTGGCCGCGCTGGTCTTCCTGGCGTGCTTCTCCAGCTTCCGCTACGGCCGCGCGTACCTGACGAACCCGCCGGAGGTCTTCTGGAGCTTCTGCGCGTTCTCGCTGGTCGTGCACCACCGCCCGCGGTCCGCCGGCGCCTCGTGGCTGCACTGGACGGCGTTGGGGTTGATCCTGGGCGTCGTCACGCTGTACCGCTCCTTCGCCCTCGTCGCGCCCTACTGCCTGTTCCTGCTGCTGGCGTGTCGCCGCGACCGCGTCCGCGCCGGCGGCGCGTGGGCGCGCGACTGGCTCGTGCGCGACGTGCCGCGCGTCGCGTACGTCGGCGCGCTGGGCCTCGCGTGCTTCGGGCTGTGGTTCGCGCTGGACCCGGACCCGTCCGAGGTGTGGGACACCTTCGTGCGCGGCGAGAACGCCGGGAAGGTCGACGAGCGCGGCTACTTCGCCGGGCTGTTCAGCGGATCGCACACGATCGTCTCGCTGTGGGCCGGCCACCTCGTGAACGCGGTGCTGCTGGCGCTGCCGCTCCTGGGCCTGGTCGTCGTCGCGTGGCGCCGGCGGCGGTCGCTGTCGCGCGCCGAGGCGCTCGGGTGGACCTTCGTGCTGGCGTACCTCGTCGCGTTCAGCCTGCCCAGCCAGCGCTCAGCCAGCTACGTGATGAGCGGCGTGCCCGTGCTCGCCGTGCTGCTCGCGCTGCGCTGGACCGAGGTGCCCGCCGGGTGGATGCGCGGCGCGATCGTGCCGTTCGCGATCGCCTTCCCGCTGTTCCTGGTGCTCGGCGCGCGCGTGCAGCTGTCGGGCGTGCTCGACCCCGGCATCCCGTGGTGGTACTGGCCCGCGACGGCGCTCGGCGCGGCGGTCGCGTGGCGCGCGATCCGCGACGGCGAGCGCGCGCGCGGCGCGGTCTTGCCGCTGACGTTCCTGCTCTACCTCGCGCTGACCGGCGCGTTGTGGCCGCTCGAGGGGCCGGCGGGGCGCTACGACGACGACGCGATCGCGCGCGCGCGCGGCGCCGACCTGTTGATGCCGACGAACCACCTGCGCAAGCACGAGCGCTACCACTTCCTGCTCGAGCCCGCGTCGGTCACCGGGTACGAGATCCACGGCCTCGACCTGCCCGAGCCGTCGCGCATCGCGATCGAGGACGCGCTCGCCCGCGGCGGCGTCGTCGGCGTCGTGCTGCCCGAGGGCGAAGACCCGCTCGCGCGTTATCCCGGCGCCGAGGTGCTGGGCAGCCGCGTCGACGTGCGCACGCGCCACAACGGCGAGCAGATCCGCGCGATGCTGCTGCGCGGGGAGATGGACCTGCTGCTCGTGCGCGAGTGGCTCCTGCGCGGGCGTCCGTGACGTCGCGCGCGCGTCGGGGCGGATAGAAGCCGACCCGAGCGCGAGCCCGGGTCGGCCTCGTACGACGCGCACCCAGTGGCGCGCCGCGGCGCCGTTCGCGGACCGGGATTCGCGGCGGGCGCCCTCACGTGGCAGGAGAACGCGCTCGCAGCGCCGCGCGGCGAGGGAACCCCGGGAGCGCGGCGGCGTACGAGCCTCCGCACAGGGAAGGAACGGCGCCGGGCTTTCCGCGAAGAAAACGAGCGGAATCTCGGCGGGGTCCCGCGACGGGACTCGCGGGCGCTCAGGCCCCCGCCAGGGCGTCCCGCAGGCCCGCTTCCGTGTCGGTCAGGATCGAGCGCAGCGCCCGGTTCCAGGCCGCCAGCACGTCGGCGCCCCGCGGCCCGTCCGCCGGCTCGGCGCGCCGCTGGTCCGACTGCCAGACCGGGATCGTGTAGCCGCCCTCGCGCCGCGACAGGACGAACTGCACGTCGACGACGGCCTCGGGCCCGTCGCCGCGCAGGTCGACGTACAGGCCGCGCACCGCGCCGTGCAGCACGAAGTCGGGCTCCAGGTCGCCCGCGCTGGCGACGACCGCCGCGAGCCCGGAGTCCGCGACCCAGTTCGACACGACGCCGGTGAGGAGGCCCTCGGGTTCGTCGAAGAACTCGGTGTAGTAGTCGGACTCGAAGCGCGACTCGCCCGTGCGGTACACGAGCTGTCGCCCGCCGCCCAGCGCGCTGGTGCGGAAGCGCCGCACGAGGATCACGGGCGCGTCGCCGGTCGCCGCCACGCGCTCGGGTCGCTCGACGTCGAAGGCGTACATCGACTTCTCGGGGTAGTCCCGCGAGACCGTCGCGCAGGCGGCGGTCGCGAGGAGCAGCGTCAGGGTCAGCAGTTGGCGTCGCATGGTCGCGTTCGATCGTTCAGGTGTGATGCGCGAGCGGTCAACGGCCGGCGGGCCCCGCGGGCGGCGGGTCGCCGAACAGCACGCGCGAAGGGTTGGAGCGCAACTCGTCCGTCACCGAGCGCAGGTTCTCGGTCGCGACCCGCAGGTTGACGAAGATCTCCTCCACGCTCTGCTGGTTGTCGCCGAACATGCGCTGCACGTCGCGCAGCGTGGCGCGCAGCTGCACGACGGTCGCGGGCAGCTCGTCGCTGGCGCGGCGCATGTTCGCGGCGATCGCGCGCACGTCGTCGACCGCGGCCTCGCTCTCGGGGTCGCGCAGGTAGCCGTCGAGCGCGGCCAGGCCGTCGCTGAGCGACGCGCTCGCCTCGTCCACGCGCTGCAGGATCGTCGGCAGCCGCTCCTCGAGCTGCGCGGTGATCGACCGCGTGCTGGCGAGGATCGCGGCGGTGTCCTCGGGCGCGGCCGCCAGCGACGGGTCGCCCAGGAAGCGGTTCAGCTGCCCGGAGACCTCGCGCAGGTCCGCGGCCAGCGCCAGCACCTCCTGCGACAGCGCGGGCGTATTCAGCCCGTCGATGGCCGTACGCGTCGACACGATCGTGTCGTCGATGTTCTGCAACATGCCCTCGACGTCACTGCGCGCGACGCGCGCCATGATGTCCTCGACGTTGTCGATGATGTGGTTGATCGCGTCCGGCGCGCTGGGCACGTACGGGTAGCGCGGCTCCCACGTCACCTCCAGCGCCGGCGTGCGGCGCGGGT
>JAUHYB010000665.1 GCA_030426745.1 bacterium | reverse complement strand
GCGGTCACGGTCGGCGACTGCATGAGTTCGCCGGTGGTGACGCTGGAGCGCTCCGCGCCGCTCTCGCGCGCGTCGGCGACGATGCGGCGTCACGGCGTGCGGCGGCTGCCGATCGTCGACGACGACGGCAAGCTGGTCGGCGTCCTGACCGGCGACGACCTGGTGTCCTTGTTGGGTCGCGAGCTGAACGAGCTGGCGCAAGCCGTGCAACGCGGCTTCGCCGTCGAGTCCACCGCTCACGACTCCCACGGTTCGATCTTCGGAGCGGAGTGAACCATGTCCATCGAGAAGCACCTCTCCCGCCCGGCCGTGACGATCCGCGAGGACGCGTCCATCCGCGACGCCGCGCACGCGATGCGTGACGAGGCTGCGGGTTGTCTGGTCGTCGTCGGCGAGGACGGGCGCGCCGTCGGCGTCCTGACCGACCGCGACCTGGCCCTGCGCATCGTCGGTCGCTCGTGCGACCCGGCGGAGCTGCGCGTCCGCGACGCGATGAGCACCGACCTGGTCACCGTCGAGAAGGACGAGGACCCCGAGCGCGTGATCCACCGCATGAAGGCGCGCGGCGTGCGCCGCGTCCCGGTCGTCGAGGACGGCAAGCCGATCGCGCTGATCGCGCTGGACGACATCCTGCAGGTGCTGGCGCGCGAGCTGCACGACCTGGGCACCGAGGCCCGGCAACGCTACCGCCACGCCGCGACGCAGGTGCGCTACGAGCACCTGCGCGAAGGAACGGAGCGCCAGCTCGAGGAGCTGGGTCACCGCCTGGCGTTCGCGAACTGGTTCGCGAAGCAGTCCTTCGTCGAGGAGCTGGACGACCTGCGCGAGCGCCTGCGCAAGGCGATCGGGCGCGAGTAGCCCGCCGGGGCCGAGCGGCCGGTGGAGCCGGCCGGGTCGGACGCTCCGGCGTGAGGGCCCGAGACGAACGCGGACCGGGACTCAGGCCGTCCGCGCGACGTCGTCGCCGCCGCCGCCGCGCTCGACCGGCAGGACGCGCGCGTCGATCGCGAGGCGCGTCAGGTCGGCGCGCCCGGGGCAGTCGAGCCGCTCGCGCAGGGCGCGCTCCAGCTCGGCGGCGCGCGCCTCGTCGACGCCCAGGGCGCGCGCCACGTCCGCGAGGTCGCGGCCGAGGGCCAGCTCCAGGAAGGCGCGCCGCTCCACCTCGTCCAGCTCGCGCACGGCGGCCAGCCGCTCGGGGTCGGCCGGCGACGCGATCCGGTCGGGTCCCCAGCCGGGCAGCGCCAGGCGGTGCGTGAGGAACGCGCGTCCGCGCCGCAGCGCGTCGAGCGCCAGGAACAGCTCGTGCGGCGACTGCGTGCGGACCAGCAGCGCGTCCACCCCGCCGTTCAGCGCGCGGGCCGCCAGGTCGGGCGACACGGACTCGCGCAACATGAGGACGCGCACGGCCGGCGCCGCGCGCTTCAGGTCCGCGATCCAGTCCAGGCCGGCGTGCTCCGGCTCGCGCTGGTCGACCAGCACCAGGTCGGCGCCTTCCTCGGGGACCACGCGGACGCAGGCCTCCGGGTCGCGCGACATGCCGGTGACGCGCAAGTCGGTCCGCCGCTGGAGCAGCACGCGGTAGGCCGCGGCCACCAGGCGCTGGTCCACCGAGAGGTGGACGGCGGTGCCGGCGGCGGATCGATCTCGGGGCTCTGAAGTC
>JAUHYB010000664.1 GCA_030426745.1 bacterium | reverse complement strand
AGGCCCAGCGTCGGCGAGCGGCCGAAGACGACCCGCGCGAGGTCCGCCTCCGCGCTCGCCGGCGCCAGCCACGAGACGACCACGCCGGGCCGCCCCTTCTTCATCTGCACCGGCGCGCACCACGCGTCGATCGCGCCCGCGTCGCGCAGGCCGTCCAGCAGGTGGCCCAGCTCCTCGCCCGTGGCGTCGTCCAAGTTGACCGCGTACTCGCGCAGCGTGTCGACGGCGTCCGACGAGGCGGGCGCCGCGATCGACGGCGACGACGACGCGAGCGCGACCGACGCCAGGTTCGGCGGCCCGTGCTTCGGATCGCGCGTGCCCGCGCCGTACCCGTGCCGCTCCGCCGCGAAGGGCGACGCGCCGGGCATCTCGGTCGTCCAGCGCGCCAGGATCGCGGCGCCGGTCGGCGTCAGGCGCTCGCCGCCCGCGGTGTCGCGCACCATCGCGCGCCCCTGCATCAGCTCGACGACGGCCGGGACCGGCACCGGCATCGTGCCGTGCGCGCAGTCGACTGTGCCGCCGCCGACGTAGGGCGGCGTGGCGCAGAGCTCGTCCACCTCCAGCTTCTCCAGCGCGAACGCCGCGCCGCACACGTCGATGATCGTGTCGACGGCGCCGACCTCGTGGAAGTGCACGTCGTCGATCGTGACGCCGTGCACCTTGGCCTCGGCCTCGCCGATCGCGCGCAACGCGTCGTGCACGCGCGCGCGGGCGCGCTCGGACAGGTCCGCGCCCTCGGTCAGCTCGAGCAGGTCCGCCAGGTGTCGGTGCGGCGGGTGCGCCGTCTCCGGCGTGCGCACGTCGAGGTGCAGCGCCTCGATCGAGCCGCGCTTGGTGCGCGACGCGCCGAGCGTGAACTCACCCGGCACGAGCGTCTCGCAGAACGCGCGCAGGTCGGACAGCGTGAAGCGCGGGTCCTCGAGGTCGAGGAGCGACGCCAGGAAGATGTCGCCGGCGAAGCCGCCGAAGGGCTGGATGCAGAGCCGTGTCATGGAGCGCACAGGATATCCGCGCCCGGCCCCGGCGCGTATCCCGCGCGCCCGTCAACGAATGCGCAGCTCGACCTCGGAGTCCTGCTCGGCGTAGACCTTGACCTCGACCTCGTCGCTGGAGGCCTCGCCCTCGCGCGCGACGACCCGCACGGTGCCGGACGGCAAGCCGCGCAGGACGAAGCGCCCGCCCGGGCCGGACATGCTGTTCCCGGCGCCGCCGATCTCCATGCCGTCGGCGCCGAGCGCCTGGACCCACGCGCCGCGCAACGGCTCGCCGTCCGCGCCGTACACGACCCCGCGGACCGTGCCGGGCAGCTCGAGCTGCACGTCGACGCCGGCGAGCGGCTTGCCTTCCTGCAGCACGAGCCCGCTCACGACGGCCTGCGCGTAGCGCGGACCGCGGCTGCGCCACCCCCACCCCGACTGGTCGCCGACGCGCAGGGTGTAGGTGCCGGCCGACAGGTTCTCGAAGCGGTAGCGACCGTCCTCGCCGGTGTCGGTGTTCAGCGTGTCGTAGATCGTGCCCTCTTCGTCGCCGGGCGCGTGCACGCGCTGCAGCACGACGGACACGTCGTCCGCCGCCGCGCCGTCGGGCGTGGTGACGAGCCCGGACAGCGTCATCGTCGGCAGTTCGAAGTCGTGGCGCGCGGCCTCCGCCGCCGCGACCTC
>JAUHYB010000663.1 GCA_030426745.1 bacterium | reverse complement strand
CCGGACGCCGGGCTGTCCGCCCGCGGCCAGGTGGGTTCCGGGATGTGATCTAGGGGAGGCCCAGCAAGCGGTGCAGCTGCGGCAGGAGGCGGGCGTCGAGTCCGCGTCCGCGCGCCGCGGCGAGCACCGCGTCGGTGAGCTCGTTGTCGGGGGCGGCGACGCCGCCGATCGGCGTCGCGGGTTGCACGACGAGCGGCGCGTCCGGGCAGAGTTCGCGCGCGTCGTCGAGGAGTTCGTCGTAATCCGTCGCGTCGCGGCCGCCGGCCACGACGACCTTGAGGGCGGCGTCGCGGCCGCGAGCGAGCGCCAGCACGGCGCGCCGCGCGTCGCGCCACTCGGCGTCGGTCCGCGGCGCGGGTTCGGTGTCCGGGCCCGCGGCGTCGACCTCCACCGGCGCGCCCAGGTCCATGGGCAACTTCAGGTCGATCGACAAGTGGTCACAGTCGTCCGCGATCCGCGCGAGCGCGCGCGGGTGCGCGCCGGCCGTCTCGAGGTGCAAGCGCCGCCCGCCGAGCTCCCGCGCCAGCGCCGCGACGAAGTCCGGCCACAGCGCCGGCTCGCCGCCGGTGACGCTGACCGGCATCGCGCGCGAGGGGTCGAGCTCGTCGATCCACGCGCGCGCCGCTCGCGCGTCGACCAGCGCGTCCTCGCGCCGCACGCCGCCGGGCGCCGCGACGCGCGCGCGGCCGCCGTCCTTCACGACCCACGAGTGCGGCGTGTCGCACCAGGCGCAGCGCAACGGACAGCCCGCCAGGCGCAGGAAGACCTGCGGCTGCCCGACGTAGCGGCCCTCCCCCTGGATCGAGGCGAAGGCTTCGAGCACCGGCGCTCGCGGGTCCTGGTTGCTGCTGTCCATCTCGATCGGTGCCGTCGACTCGCGCGGCGGTCGGTCGGACCATCGTGGCGAGCGCGCGGGGAATGCAGCGGACCCCGACGCTCGAGAGCACCGGAGTCCGTGTCGTGGCGCGCGCGTCGCGCGCGGTGGTCGGCGAGGCGCGGCGCTACTCGGCGTCCGCTCCGCCGGCCTTCTCCTTCAGCTTGTCCTCGCGCTCCTTGGCGAGGGCCTTCGCCTTCTTGCCGGAGACCACCTTGAACTTGGTGCGGACCTTCGGGAGGCCGTAGACCGAGGTGCCTTCCTCCGCCTGGAACTTGCCGTCCTTCTGGAGTTTCGCGATGCGCTCGACGCGCGTCAGCACGCTGCGCTCACCGGTCAGGGTGTCGATGCCCTTGAGGCTGCTGTGGATGGACATGGTTCTGGAGAAGGTCGGAGGTTTCGTTCGGGTCGGGACGCGAGCCCCGTCTTCGTTCGGCCGCGCGAGCGTCGTGCCCGCGCGTGGTTCGTTTTCGTCGGTCCCGTCCGGGAGCTGGAGCGATCCGCGCGACGATTGCCGCGCGAGTGTTACCGCGTGACGTCTACTGCCGCGTGACGTTCGCGATGTTGTCGATGTACGCGGACTCGAAGGCCCGCATCGACTGCACGCGCTCCAGCAGCGACTCGATCTCGCCGTCGATGCGCGGGCGCGCGCCGACGCACAGGACGATCCACTTGCCGCTCTTGTCCGCGAAGGGTTGCACGACCGGCAGGCCGGCGTCGAGCAGGGCGAAGTAGTCCTGCTCCCAGCGCGTCTGTTCGTCGGGGCCGTAGCGCTGCGCGCAGACCGTGAC
>JAUHYB010000662.1 GCA_030426745.1 bacterium | reverse complement strand
GGTCCTTCGAGAACCGCGCCGACTGCGTCGTCGTGGACGAGCCGCTCTACGGGCACTACCTGGCCGCCACGGGGATCGCCCACCCGATGCGGGACGAGGTGCTGGCGAGCTGCGAGACGGACTGGCGCGTCGCCGCGCGCGCGCTGCACGCGCCCCTGCCGGGCGCAGCGCGGTGCTTCTACCAGAAGCACATGGCCCACCACCTGTTGCCGGAGGTAGGGCGCGAGTGGCTCGCGGGGCTGACGCACGCGTTCCTGATCCGCGACCCGCGCGCGATGCTGGCGTCGCTGCACGCGAAGTATCCGGACCCGGTGCTGGCCGACACGGGGCTGGAGCAACAGGTCGAGCTGTTCGAGCGCCGGCGCGCGGAGACCGGCGAGACCCCCGTCGTGATCGACGCCGACGAGCTGCTGCGCGCCCCCGAGGCGGTGCTGCGCGTCGTGTGCGAGCGCGTCGGCCTCGCGTTCGACGACGCGATGCTGTCCTGGCCGCCCGGCCGCCGCGACACGGACGGCGTGTGGGGCGAGGTCTGGTACGCGTCCGTCGAGGCCAGCACCGGCTTCGGCCCGCCGCGCGAACCCTGCGCGGAGTTGCCCGCCGCGCTGGAACCGCTCGCGCGCGAGTGCGAGGCTCTCCACGCCGTCCTCCACCCCCACCGCATCCGCGCCTAGACGAATGTTGCAGACCTACGACGAGCGCAACGCCGACCTGCTCGTGAACATCAACGGCGAGCTGATCCACCGCGACCGGGCCGGCGTCAGCCCCTTCGACTCCCTCGTGCAGGGCGGCGACGGCGTGTGGGAGGGCTTGCGGGTGTACCGCGGGACGATCTTCCGGCTGCGCGAGCACCTGGAGCGCCTGCGTCACTCCGCGCTCGCGCTGGCCTTCGAGTCGGTGCCGAGCGCGGACGAGATCATCGAGCAGATCCGTCGCACGCTCGCCGCGAACGGGATGACGGACGGCGTGCACGTGCGGCTCACGCTGAGCCGCGGGACGAAGATCACGTCGGGGATGGATCCGCGCCTGAACCGGGCGGGGCCGACGCTGATCGTCCTGGCCGAGCACAAGGCGCCGGTCTACGACACGGGCGGCCTGACGCTGATCACGAGCTCCGTGCGGCGCTTCTCGCCCGACACGCTCGACCCGCGCATCCACCACAACAACCTGCTGCCGTCGATCCTGGCGAAGATCGAGGCGAACGCGAGCGGCGCGGACGACGCGCTGATGCTGGACACGCGCGGCTTCGTGGCGGAGACCAACGCGACGCACGTCTTCCTGGTGCGCGGCGGCGTCGTGATGACGCCGCGCGCGGTCGCCTGCCCCGAGGGCGTGACGCGCGCGACGGTGCTGGAGCTGTGCGACGACCACGAGATCCCCTGCGAGGAGCGCGACCTGGCGCTCTACGACTTCTACCGCGCGGACGAGGTCTTCTGCACCGGCACGATGGGCGAGCTGGCCCCGGTCGTGCGCATCGACGGCCGCGTGATCGGCGACGGCGCGCCGGGACCGGTGACGCGCGAGCTGTCGGCCATGTACCGCGGGCTGACCGAGACGGCGGGCGACCCGGTCGTGTAGCGCCGTGAGCCGAAGGTACGGTGCCGCGAAGGTACGGTGCCGGGTGCAGAATCGTCGGGTTAGCGGACAGCGACGGCCTCCGGCCGTCGCTGTCCGC
>JAUHYB010000661.1 GCA_030426745.1 bacterium | reverse complement strand
GCGCCGTCGGCGGACTCGTCGCTGTGGACGGTCTCCTTGCCGGGCTCGGGCAGCGGGCCGGGCTCGAAGCGGAAGTGCACGCCTTCGCAGTCGAGCAGCCGGTAGACCATCTCGATGCGGTGGGCGCGCGCGATCTCCGACATCCGCACGGCGTCGATGCGGTAGTCGAGGTCGGCGATGTACGCCTGCCGCGCCCGGTCCTTCCAGATCGCCGGATCCTCGTCCGGGTCGGGCAGGAAGTAGAGGACTCCGCCTTGGAGTCCGAGGGTGCTGCGCAATCCGCCACGGGCGCTCAGCGTGAGGACGCCCTCACGGCGCCCACGCGCGATGCTCTGCAGCAGTTCCGCCAGGCCGATCCCGGCAACGTCGCCTTGAAAGCTCATCTGGACCTCTTCTCCGCACGGGTCGACCCCCCCGCACGGTGGGTCTACCGGGGCCAGCTATCGGCCGGGGGCCCGCCGGGAGTGGAGCCCTTCAGGAAGAAGCTCGATCCCGCAGCGCGGCGAGGTCCGCGGGGGTGTCCAGGTCGTCCAGGACGGCCGGGTCGTCGACGGGGACGTCCAGCAGGGGATCGGCCAGGGCGCGCAGCTCCCTCAAGGGCCGCTCGGCGTCCGCGGGGCCCCGGGCGGCGAGCAGGGCGCGCCCGACGACGATCGGATGGCCGTGGCGCCCGGCGCAGCGCGGCGCGAGCCAGCCGCGGGCGGGCGCGCCGGCGCGGGCCCACGCGTCCGCCAGCGCGTCGAGCACCGCGCGCCGGACCAGCGGGACGTCCGCCGGGGCCAGCAGGAGGTCGCGTCCCGGCCGCCGCGCCGCCGCGCGCAGCACGCCGCCGGTGCGCCCCGCGGCCCAGTCGGGGTTGCGCTCGAGCTCCACGCCGTCCGGCGCGGCCGCGGCGATCGCGTCGTGGTCCGCGCCGGTGACGACCAGCGGCGGCGCGCCGTCGAGCCCCGCGCCCGCCTCGAGCAGCCGGGCGAGCACCGACCGCCCGCCGATGTCGGCGAGCACCTTCGGCTCGCCGAGCCGCGAGCTGGCGCCGGCCGCGAGGATGACGAGCGCGGGCTTCACGGCGCCGGGATCAGGACCCCACGTAGCGGTCGTACAGCGCGAGCGCGCGGTCGATGTCGTCGGTGCCCTCGATCAACGCGCGGCCGTCCTCGAACAGCGTGATGCGGTGGTCCTCGAGGTCGAAGCGCAGGATCGGCCCGGCGAAGCGCACGTCGGTCGCCAGGCCGTCGAGCGCGTCGGCCACGCGCTGCAGGCTGGGCGCCGCGCCGCGCCCGCGCACCTGCACCGCGTTGCGGCCGCACAGGATCGTCGCGCGCCGGCCGAGCGGCTCGTGCAGGAAGGGGAAGTCGCGCGCGCCGCAGCACGGGCAGTCGTCCTGGCGCGACAGGCGCAGCTGCCGCGCCTCGCCGGACCAGGCGTCGAGCTCGATCAACGCCGGGCGGAGGTCGCGCGCGTCGGGGTCGGCCAGGAGCCGCAGCGCCAGGCCGCTCTGCATCGACGCGATCACGCCGACCGCCGGTTGCAGCACGCCCGCCGTGTCGCAGGTCGGCAGGCTCGCCGTCGGCGGCGGCTCGGGGAACACGCAACGCAAGCACGGACCGCGCCCGGGCAGCACGGCCATCACCAGGCCGCCCGAACCGACGACGCCGCCGTAGATCCACGGCACG
>JAUHYB010000660.1 GCA_030426745.1 bacterium | reverse complement strand
CCAGGAACGCCTTCGCGCCCTCGACCACGTCCACCTCGGCGAAGCCGGGGCGCCGGTCGAACAGCACGTAGGCCGTCAGGAAGGTGTCCTCGCTCTTGATCATCTGCGGGCCGGGCGCGTACCGGATGTCCGCCAGCTGCCCCAGCGGCACCTGCGCGCCGTCGGGCGCCGCGACGAGGATGCGGCCGAGCTCCTGCAGGTCGTCGCGCAGCTCGCGCTGGTAACGGACGCGCACCGGGTAGCGCTCGCGCCCCTCGATGGTCGTCGTCAACGCGCGGCCGCCGACCGCGACCTCGATCACGTCCTGCACCGCGCGCACGGACAGCCCGTACCGCGCGATCGCCTCGCGGTCGATGTCGATCTCGACGTACGGCTTGCCGATGACGCGGTCGGCGATGACCGTCTCGGGGCGCACGGACGGCACCTGCTTCAGCAGCTGCTCCAGCTCCAGCGCGACGTCCTCGATCGTGTCCAGGTCGGGCCCGTAGACCTTCAACCCCATCGACGCGCGCATGCCGGTCTGCAGCATGATCCGCCGCGTCTCGATCGGTTGCAGCATCGACGCGGTGGTCATGCCGGGGATCGTCGCGGCGGCCTCGATCTCGTCCCAGATATCGCGCGGACTCGTGATCGCGTCGCGCCACTGGCGGAACGGGCGGCCGTCGTCGTCGGGGATCAGCGCGCCGCGCTCGTCCAGCGGGTACTCGTCGGTCGCCTCGTCGTAGCGGAACCGCAAGCGGCGCCCCGACGCGTCGGTGACGTACTCCGACTTGTAGGTGATCACCGTCTCGACCATGCCGATCGGCGCGGGGTCGAGCGCGGTCTCGGCGCGGCCGATCTTGCCGACGACGTCCTCGACCTCCGGGATGGCGCGGATCAGGCGGTCCTGTTGCTGCAGGAGCGCCAGCGACTCGCCGATCGAGGCGTGCGCCATCGTGACCGGCATCAGCAGGAACGAGCCCTCGTCCAGCGGCGGCATGAACTCCTTGCCGAGGCCGGGGAACGCGTGGGTCAACGCGGACCACGGCTTCGCGTGGAGCACGTCGTCCACCGGGCGCGGATCGCCGCCCAGCGCCGCCTGCACGGCGTTCGCCGCCGAGAAGACCGGCCGCGCGACGCGCGCGAAGCCCAGCCACACGCACAGCCCGACCAGCACCAGGATCGCCGGTATCGACAGGAACAGCGCCTTGTGCCGCAAGCACCACCGCAGCACCGCCTCGTAGACGACGATCACGCCGCGGAACGCAAGCAACACGCCGCCGATCAACAGCACGGTGAACACCAGGTTCGCCGCCTCGCGCGTCGGGCCGAGCGGTTGCCACAGGTGTGCGAGCACGACGGCGACCAGCGCCGCCGCGACCAGGCTGGAGCCGCGACGCGCGCGGTCGCGCCACTCGTCCGACAACCGCGCTTCGACCAGGCGCCAGGCCCCCACCGAGATCAACGCGGCGCCGAGCGTCCACGACCACAACGCGCCGGCGGCGACGCCCGCGGTCGCGAGCGCCGGCCCCGACCACGGGAACCGGCGCCGCCGCGCGCCGCCCAGGAGCAGGCGCGCGGCCGGCGGCAGGATCACCAGCGCCACGCCGATCGACGCGATCAGCGCGAACGTCTTGGTGTAGGCGAGCGGCTTGAACAGCTTGCCCTCCGCGCCCTCCATCGTGAACACCGGC
>JAUHYB010000158.1 GCA_030426745.1 bacterium | reverse complement strand
GAGGCGGAGCGCAACGCGCGCATCCTCGCCGCGCTCGAGGCCGCCGGCGTGCGCGGCGTCGACGCGGGCACGGACAACACGCTGCCGGACTTCGGCGCGGTCGTCGACCTGTGCGACCTGTTGATCACCTCGGACAGCCTGGCGTTGCACATCGGCGTCGCGCGCGACGTGCCGATCGTCGCCTTCTTCGCGCCGACCTCCGCGGCGGAGATCGAGCTGTACGGTTTGGGCGAGAAGGTGCGCAGCACCGGCCCCGACTACTGCTCGTACCGGCCCGACGCGGACAACTCGAGCATCACCGCCGACCGCCTGGCCGCCGCGGCCCTGCGCGTGCTGGCCGCCTCCGAACGCGGGGACGACGCGTGAAGGGCGAGTGGTTGTGGCGCCTCGCGAAGGGGCTCGAGTTCGTCGGCATGGTGATCGTCCTCGCGGGCCTCGTCGCCAGCATGTCGCTGGGCGTCGGCGAGGACGGCCTGAAGTCGATGGCCTACTCGGGCTACGGGCTGCTGTGGGGCGGCCTGATCTTCCTCGCGGGCTACGCGATCGAGCGTCGGATCGGCGCGCGGTAGTCGCGTCGTCGAGACGCGCCCTCGGGAGTTCTGCGGACGGGGCCGGGAGATTTCGCGGCGATTCGAGGACCCGCTCCCGGCGCCGCGCGGATTCGCAGGGGGACGGCGTCGCGGACCACGCGGCCGCCGGCGGTCCGCTTCCCGTTCACCGGTCACGAAATCCTCGCCATGCTCCACGTCCCGGCTCGCATCCCGCTCGCGTTCCTCTCGCCGCTCCTCTGCGCGCCCGTCGCCGCCGCGCAGTTCGTCGACAACACGACGGACATCCCGGCGGCCGGGCCCGGCAACGACTCGAGTAGCGAGAACGTCGACTTCGGGGACGTCGACGGCGACGGCGACTGGGACGCCGTCTTCGCCGACGGCGGTGACACGGGGCCGGACCAGAACCACATCTGGATCAACCAGGGCGGCGCGCAGGCCGGGACGAAGGGCGTGTTCGTCGACGACACGGCGGCGCGCTTCCCGGCGATCCAGGACCAGAGCCGCGACATCGAGTTCGTCGACTTCGACGGCGACGACGACCTGGACCTGTACGTCGCGAACGCGTCGTCCATCACGCCGACCGCCAGCCGCTTTTGGCGCAACACCGGCGTGCACAGCGGCGTGTACGTGGACGAGACTTCGACGCGTTGGGTGAACTTGGGCGGGCCGGGTTCGTCGGTCGCGCCGTCCGAGGTCCTGCCGGGCGGCGGCTTCCTCGACTTCTCTGGCGACGGGGACTTCGCGGACGTGGACAACGACGGGGACATGGACCTGTTCCACTCGAGCTATGGGGGCTCCTTCGACGGGCGCGCCCCGAGCCGCGTGTTCTTGAACGACGGCGCGGGGTACTTCAGCGAGTTCAACCCGTCGGGCTTCCAGCTCACGGGCGCGGAGATCGCCGACGGAAATCCGGGGCTGTGGTGTGAGGGCGTGCAGTCCGCGAACACGCTCGACACGACCGGCCAGTTCTGCGACGTGTCCTCGAGCGCTCTGGACATCGACTTCGGCGACGTTGACGGCGATTTCGACCTCGACGTGCTGCACGGGGCGCGACAGGAGCTGCCGCGGCTGTACCACAACCGGCTCGTGGAGAACGGCGGCGTCCTGTCGTTCCGCGACGTCACGGGCACGCTCCCTGCCGGCTACGCGAGCGGCAACGGTCACTACGAGCAGGAGATGGGCGACCTCGACGGCGACGGCGACCTCGACATCTACGGCGTCAACTGGGTCGCGACGCAGGGGATTTTCTTCCAGGACGTGACGTTTCGAGCGGAGAGCGGCGCCTTCGTCGTGGATCAACTGGTCCCGGGTTCGGACACCGACGACAACGAGGCGGACTTCATCGACTACGACCTCGACGGCGACCTGGACGTCTTCGTCACGGACTGGTCCCACACGAGTCGCGTCTATCGCAACGACGTTGCGCCCGGCGGCGGTGACTTCGAGCTCTTCGAGGTGCAGATCACGCCGGCGGAGATCGTGGTCACCATCGATACGGACGTGTGCGACGTCGACGGAGACGGCGACTACGACGTGTTCGTGAGCACAAACCACGGACAGGCGAACCTCTACTACGAGAACACGATCCGCGACGGCGGCGTCGGCCCCACGGACGTCACTGCGCCGTGGATCCCGAACGTCGAGCAGACCGCGGATCGCGTGCCAGGTCTCGTGCCGACGGTGGTGCGCGCGCACGTCTACGACAACGCGCCGTACTACATCACCGCCTACGACGAGGTGTGGCTGGAGGTCGCCGTGGACGGCGGCGGATCGTTCACGCGGCCGATGCGCTGGTCGGGGGGCCAGGTGTTCCGCGGCGAGATCCCGGGCGAACTCGCGGGCCTCGTGCGCTACCGCGTCGTCGCGCGCGACGAGTACGGTAACGAGGGGGTCTCGACGGTCAGGAGTTACGGCGCGGGGACGGTCGGGGCGCCTTCCTGCGCCGGCGACGGCGAGAGCGGCGTCGCGTGTCCCTGCGGCAACGAGTCGCTCGAGGGCGCCGGCGAGGGCTGTCGCAACTCTCAGGGGCACGGCGCGGTGCTGTACGCGACGGGTTCCGCGAGCCTCGCCGCGGACGACCTGGTGCTGCGCGCCTTCCACGCGCGGCCGCACCAGCCCGCGCTCTTCGTGCAGGGCGTCCCGACCGCCGGTCAGCCGTTCAGTGACGGCCTGTTGTGTCTCGGCAACCCGTCCGAGCGCCTCGACTGGCGCACGCTGGACGTCGCCGGCGCCGCCGACTCGCTCGGCACGTCGATCGCGAGCGCGGGGAACGTCCTCGCCCCGGGCACGGTGCGCGGCTACCAGCTGTGGTACCGCGACCCCGCGCTGTCCGTCTGCGGGACGGGTTCGAGCTTCTCGAGCGGCGTGGTGATCACCTGGCAGCCCTGACGTTCGGGATCGCACGCCGCGCGCGGCGTCTCGATCCGGGTCCGGTCGCGCGGCGGCGGTGAACGTCGTGTGAAACCGCGGCCGTCGGGCGCTGTAGCCTGTGAGGATCGAGCGAGCCTGCTACGCTGGGGTTCGCTTCGAGCCGACGCCGCAGCATCCCCTTCGCGGCGTCCCCCCGTTCTCCAGATCCAGGCTGCCTCCATGCGATCCCCCGAACCGCGCGCCCTCGCGTCGTCGCGCCCCTTCGTGTCCACCCTCTCCGTCGGCCTCGCGATCGGCTGGTTGCTGGCGCCCGGCGCCTCCGCGCAGTTCGTCGAGAACACGGCGGACATCCCGTCCGGCAACCCCGGCAACAACTCGGTGTCGGAGAACGTCGACTTCGGCGACGTCGACAACGACGGGGACTGGGACGCGATCTTCGCGGACGGCGGCGACTCGACGCGCGACCAGAACCGCATCTGGATCAACCAGGGCGGACTGCAGGGCGGCACCAAGGGCGTCTTCCTCGACGACACCTCGGCGCGCTTCCCCGCGATCACCGACCAGAGCCGCGACATCGAGTTCGTCGACTTCGACGGCGACGAGGACATCGACATCTACGTGTCGAACACCTCGACGATCGTCGCGGACACGAACCGCTGGTGGCGCAACACGGGCGTGCACTCGGGCACCTACGTCGACGAGACGTCGACGCGCTGGGTGAACCTGGGCGCGCCCACGTCGTCGATCCCGACAGCCGATCTCTTGCCCGAGGGCTTCCTGGACTTCTCGTGCGACTGCGACTTCGGCGACCTGGACAACGACGGCGACATGGACCTGTTCCACTCGACGTACGGCGGCCAGTTCAACGGCAACGTCCCCAGCCGCATCTTCCTGAACGACGGCAACGGCTTCTTCAGCGAGTTCAACCCGTCCGGCTACAAGCTGCCGAACCGCAACATCACCAACGGCGCGCCGGGCGTGTGGTGCGAGGGCACGCAGCAGGCCGACACGACGAACACGACCGGCCAGTTCTGCGACATCGCGTCCAGCGCGCTGGACATCGACCTGGGGGACATCGACGGCGACTTCGACATCGACGTGCTGCACGGCGCGCGCCAGGAGCTGCCGCGCTTGTTCCAGAACCGCCTGGAGGAGAACGGCGGATCGCTGTCGTTCCGCGACATCACCGGCACCTTCCCCGCGGGCTACTCTCAGGGCAACGGTCACTACGAACAGGAGATGGGGGACCTCGACAACGACGGTGACCTCGACATCTACGGCCTGAACTGGGACGCGCAGTTCGGCCTGAACGACAACCTGCTCGAGAACGACGGCACCGGCGCGTTCACGATCGACCAGATCCTCTCGAACTCCGGCGCGGACGACAACGAGGGCGACTTCATCGACTACGACCTGGACGGCGACCTCGACCTGTTCGTCACCAGCTTCTTCGCCGCGAACCGCCTGTACCGCAACGACCACGGCGGCGGCGCGTTCAACTTCGTCGAGGTCTCCAGCCAGATCCCGTCGATCAACTTCGTCGGCCTGGACGGAGACGGTTGCGACGTGGACGGCGACGGCGACTACGACTTCATGATCTCGAACGACAACGGGTCGCGGAACCTGTACTTCGAGAACGTGCTGCGCAACAACGGCTCGGGCCCCACGGACACCTACGCGCCGTACATTCCGAACGTCGAGCAAGCGGCGAACCGCGCGGCCGGCGCCGCGCCGACCGTCGTGCGCGCGCACGTCTACGACAACGCGCCGTACTACATCACCTGGTACAACGAGACCTGGCTCGAGGTGAAGGTGAACGGCGGCGCCGCGCAGATCGTCCCGATGATCACGTCGGGCGCGCAGATCTTCCGCGGTGAGATCCCCGGCAACCTGGTCGGCAACATCACCTACCAGGTCTTCTCCGAGGACGAGTACGGCAACCAGGGCTCGTCGGCGATCCGGTCCTACGTCGCCACGGGCGGCGCCGGCGTCGGAACGCCGATGTGCTTCGGCGACACGGGTTGCCAGTGCGGCAACACGACGCCGGTGGGCGCGGGCGAGGGCTGCGAGAACTCGCAGGGCCACGGCGCGATCCTGACGGCGAGCGGCTCGGCCAGCATCGGCGCGGACGACCTGGTGTTCACGGTGACGCAAGGTCGCCCGAACCAGCCGGCGCTGTTCGTGCAGGGCCAGAACCTGATCTCGGTGCCGTTCAAGGACGGCAAGCTGTGCACGGGCAACCCGACGGAGCGCCTGGGCGTCGCCTTCATGAACGCGTCCGGCCAGACGGACTCGTCGGCGCTGTCGGTGGTCACGGAGGGCAACCTCTCGACGCCGGGCTCGGTGCGCTACTACCAGGCGTGGTACCGCGACCCCGGCCCGGGCTCGCCCTGCGGTCAGGGCTCGAACTTCACGAGCGGCCTGACGATCACCTGGCTGCCGTGATCGCTTGGGGAGCGCCGCTCCCCGGGCCGAGGCACCCCGGGCGGCGGGGGCGGGCGACGGCGCCCGCCCCCGCCGCCCGCCTTCGATCGGTCCGCTTGGCAGCGGGAGGGCACCGGGGCCGCCCGCACGCCGACCCGCCGTCGTCCGGGACCGCGCCCCGACCCGGCCCGACCCCGGACCGCGGCGCGCCCGGAACGCTCGGTCGCCGATCCCGGGCCTCCGCGCCGGTGCTCCGGGGGCGGCGGGGGCTCGAGGGCCCGCGCGGGGCCCTCCTCCCGCGGGTCCCAGGGCCGCCGGCCGCGCGTCCATCCAGGCCCCCGCATGGGCCGGCGCCGGCCGGGGACCCGCGTTTTCGCCCGCCGGGGGGATCATTCCGGGGCGCGGATGCGTCGTGAGAGGGTCTCTCCGCCTGTTCTATGCAGGAAGTGCCGTATCCCTCCCCGGATCGGGTTTCCTGGTAGGATTCGGCGGGTAGACCCGGCAAGCCGCCCCCGCGAGGGGGCGCGTTCGCAGGTTGCAGCCCCCGGACGGGGGCTCAGCCGCACGCTCGCGACCCGCTCCAGGCGGCCGTGGGCGCCCCCCCCAGGAAAGGGATCGAGGGCTCGGGGGATCGGTCGCGGTCCGAACCGCGCCGGACCACCCCTGACCACCCCGGACCCCCCAGCTGCTCGCGCAGCACGCTCCGCACGCTCCCCCCGAGACTCCATCCAGGACCCCCCATGGCTCCGCTCCGCTCCCTCCACCGCGCCGGCCTCGGCGCCTCGAGCGCCTGCTTCCTGGCCGCCCTCGCGCCGGCGCAGTTCGTCGACAACACCTCCGACATCCCGTCGGGCAACCCGGGCAACAACTCCGCGTCGGAGAACGTCGACTTCGGCGACGTCGACAACGACGGCGACTGGGACGCGGTCTTCGCGGACGGCGGCGACAACTCGCGCGACCAGAACCGCATCTGGATCAACCAGGCGGGCCTGCAGGGCGGCACCAAGGGTGTCTTCCTCGACGACACGGCCGCGCGCTTCCCGGCGCTGCAGGACCAGAGCCGTGACATCGAGTTCGTCGACTTCGACGGCGACGACGACCTGGACCTCTACATCTCGAACACCTCGACGATCGTGGCCGAGACGAACCGCTGGTGGCGCAACACCGGCGTGCACTCGGGCACCTACGTCGACGAGACGGCCTCGCGCTGGATCAACATCGGCGGCGCCGGCTCCTCGGTCCCGACCGCGGACGTGATCGGCAGCGGCGGCTTCCTCGACTTCTCGTGCGACTGCGACTTCGGCGACCTGGACAACGACGGCGACATGGACCTGTTCCACTCGACGTACGGCGGCCAGTTCAACGGCAACGTCCCCAGCCGCATCTTCCTGAACGACGGCGCGGGCTTCTTCGAGGAGTTCAACCCCTCGGGCTACCAGCTGCCGAACCGCAACATCGCGAACGGCGAGCCGGGCCTGTGGTGCGAGGGCACCCAGTCGACGAACACGACGAACACGACCGGCGCGTTCTGCGACGTCGCGTCCAGCGCGCTCGACATCGACCTCGGCGACATCGACGGCGACTTCGACCTCGACGTGCTGCACGGCGCGCGCCAGGAGCTGCCGCGCCTGTTCCAGAACCGCCTCGAGGAGAACGGCGGCACGCTGTCGTTCCGCGACATCACGGGCACCTTCCCCGCCGGCTACTCGACGGGCGACGGTCACTACGAGCAGGAGATGGGCGACCTCGACGGCGACGGCGACCTCGACATCTACGGTCTGAACTGGCAAGTCAACTTCGGCTTCCAGTTCAACGACATCACGATGGCGAACGACGGCTCCGGCATCTTCACCATCGACCAGGTCCTGCCCGGTTCGCAGAACGACGACAACGAGGGCGACTTCCTCGACTACGACCTGGACGGCGACCTCGACCTGTTCGTCGCGAACTTCACCGGCGCGAACAAGCTGTACCGCAACAACAACAACGGCGGCTCCGGCTTCCAGTTCTCGTTGATGTCCGGCCTGCCGTTCGAGAACTTCGTCGCGCTGGACACCGACGTCTGCGACGTCGACGGTGACGGCGACTTCGACATCTGGGTCTCGAACGACAACGGCTCGCGCAACCTGTACTGGGAGAACACCACCCGCGACAACGGGTCGGGCCCGCAGGACACGCACGCGCCGTACATCCCGAACGTCGAGCAAGCGGCGAACCGCGCGGCCGGCGCCGCGCCGACCGTCGTGCGCGCGCACGTCTACGACAACATCGCGTACTACATCACCTGGTACAACGAGACCTGGCTCGAGGTGAAGGTGAACGGCGGCGCGGCGCAGATCGTGCCGATGAAGTCGTCCGGCGGTCAGGTCTTCCGCGGCGAGATCCCCGGCAACCTGGTCGGCAACATCACCTACCAGGTCTTCTCCGAGGACGAGTACGGCAACCAGGGCTCCTCGGCGATCCTGTCCTACGTCGCCACGGGCGGCGCGGGCGTGGGCACGTCGATGTGCTTCGGCGACACCGGTTGCCAGTGCGGCAACACCACGCCGCTGGGCTCGGGCGAGGGCTGCGAGAACTCGCAGGGCCACGGCGCGATCCTGACGGCGAGCGGCTCGGCCAGCATCGGCGCGGACGACCTGGTGTTCACGGTGACGCAAGGTCGCCCGAACCAGCCGGCGCTGTT
>JAUHYB010000659.1 GCA_030426745.1 bacterium | reverse complement strand
AGGTCCTCGTCGCCGTCCTCCTCCAGGAAGGTCGGCACGTACTCCTCTTCGTCGGCGTCCCAGGTGAACACGACGGTCGTGCCCTCCAGCTCGCTCTCGCCGGGATCCTCGGTCGAGTGCTCCTCGCCGTCCGGCGAGCTGCCCGACTGAGTCGACATCTTCGTCAGCTCGTCGAACGCGCGGTGCACGACCGCCGGGCGGTCGTCGCCGACCGTGACGAAGGTGTCGCGGAAGCTGAGCTCCTCCTCGTCCAGGAGCTGGAACTCCGGCACGCCCATCTCGCTGATGTCGATCTCCTCGCCGTTGAAGGAGAGCGTCATGTCCACGAGCTCCACCTGGAAGACCTGGCGGAACTCGATCGTGACCTCGCTGCCCTCCTCGGGCGCGAAGCGGTAGTCGGCGACGGTGTTGCTGAGCGCGGCGGGCGCGAGGAGCAGCGGGAGGGCGCGGGCGAGAGAGATCATGAGGGTCGGATGGGTCGGCGCGCGGACGCGCGTTGCGGTGAGGGGGGAAGATTCTGACGTTCGAGTGCGACCGTGGGCAGGAGCCATTCTGCTTTTCCTGGGCCCGGTCTCCCCCCCGCGGGGAAGCGGCGGCGACGCGGCGGGAACGGTCCTTCCCCGGCGGTCCACGCGGTCGAAGCGTTACAGTGGTCCGACCGTGCACGCCATGCGACCCCCCATCCTGCCCGCGCTCCTGATCCTCGCGGCCCTGCCCGCCCTCGCCGCGCGGCCCGCCGCTCCCGCTGCCCCCGCCGCGCCGACCGCGCGCGCCGCCGACGCGCCCGAGTGGCCTTTCGGCGCCACGCAAGAGTTGCGTCAGGGTCGCGACCTCTACAACCTCGGCGCGCTCGGCGCGAAGGCCCAGATCCCCGGGACGCCGCCGCCGCAGCCGCGCGCGTCCGGCCGGCGCTCGACGACCTTCGGCGCGAACCCCGACCCGGCGGACGAGGGGCCGCGCGCGCTCGAGATCGTCGCGCTCTTCCCCGGCGGTCCCGCCGAGGCGGCGGGCCTGCAGGTCGGCGACGTCGTCGTCGCGGCGGGGCGCGGCCGCTTCGACAAGGGCGGCAGCTTCGCTGCGCTGCGCAAGGAGCTGATCGGCGCGCTGTCCGACCCGGACGGCGACACGATCGAGCTGAAGGTCGAGCGCGGCGACGAGACGCTCGAGCTGGAGCTCGCCGTGCCCGGCATGGACAAGGCGCTCAAGAAGCCGACCTCGCCCGAGGCGCGCGCGCTGCTCGCCGCCCGCGCGCGCGCGTTCCTGCGCGAGCGGCAGAACGACGACGGCGGCTTCGCCGAGACGCTGTCGGGCACGACCGGCGCCGTCGTGCAGACCTCCCTCGCCGGCCTCGCGTGGATCGCGGGCGGATCCGACCTGGCCGGCGGCCCCGACCAGGAGGCGGTGACGAAGGCGCGCGCGTTCGTCGCGTCGAAGCTCGACGAGATGAAGTCGCGCATGTCCGGCGGCGGCGGCAACTGGAACCAGGAGAATTGGGGCTGGGCGCACGCGGCGATCTTCTTCGGCGAGCTGTACGAGCACTCGCCGGACGAGACGCTCCTGGCGGACCTGCAGAAGTGCGCGGACCGCCTGGTCGAGTACCAGGAGAAGAGCGGCGGCTGGGCGCACGGCCCCGGCGGACCGAACGCGCTCGACTACCTGGAGCTGAACATCGTCAGCGG
>JAUHYB010000157.1 GCA_030426745.1 bacterium | reverse complement strand
CGTGCAGGTCGATCCACTGCGCGAAGGTGCGCAGCGCGTGGGCCAGCCCGGCGTCGTCGCGGTGCCGCGCGCGCGCGCCGTGGCGGCCGACCGACAGCTCGTACCCCTCCGCGGGCAGCGCGTCGTCGCGGACGACGTCGATCGGCGCCGCGGGGCCGTCCGCCGGCAGCCGCCGCGCCAGGGCGTCGAAGGCGTGCGCCGCCGGGCCCGCGCGCGCCGCGTCCGGTCGCGCGAGCGCGGCGCGCGTCCACGGGCCGGGGTCGTCCAGGCGCTCGTGCGGGCGCGGCAGCAGCTGGTCGTAGCGCATCGCGCGCGAGCCTAGCGTCCGCGCGCGCCGGCGTCGCGACTCCCTCGATCGCGACGCGCGGCGTCCGCGAGCGCCCGCGGCCGCGACGCCGATCGACCGCGACCCGCGCCGGCGCGCGGGAACTCGCGCATCCGCCCCGCCCGCGAACTCCGGCGCGGCGCTCCCTTGACCTTCGGGCGCGCGGACTCGACGCTCCCCGGGATGCCCCCGACCCTCCCGAGCCTCCCGCGGACCGCCGCGCGTCGACATGGATGACGCCGGCGTGCGGCGCGTGCTGCTGGTGCGCGCGTTCGAGGAGGAGCGCGGCGGGACCCGCTTCCTGTCGCCGGCCGCCTGCGAGGCCGCCGCGCGGGAGGCGCGCGTCGCGGCGGGGAAGGACGCCGAGGCCTTCCTGGCCGCCCGCGCCGAGCGCCTGATGCCCGGCCTGCGCGACGCGCTGCCCGGCGTGGACGCGCTGGAGCGCGCGGCGGGCGCGCGCGGGCCGTCCGTGTGGCTCGTCACCGTCGTCGCGTTCGCCGTCGGCCTGCTGGTCGACCGCGCGGGCGGCGGGCGGTTCCTGAACCTGCTCGCGTTCCCGCTGGCCGGGCTGGTCGCGTGGAACCTGGCGGTCTACGTCGCGTTGCTGTTCGCCGCCTTGCGACCGCGCGCGGGCGCCGGACCGCGCGCCGAGCCGCGCGGGTGGTTCCTGTCCGCCGCCGCGTGGATCGCCGCGCCGGAGCGCCCGTGGTCGCGGACGCGCCGCGTCGGCGAGTGGGCGAACGCCGCCGCGCACGCGCAGTCCTTCCTGGCCGAGTGGGGACGCGCCGCCGCGCCGCTGCACCTCGCGCGCCTGCGACGCGCGCTGCACGTCGGCGCCGCCGCGCTCGTCGCGGGCGCCGTCGCCGGGATGTACCTGCGCGGCCTGGTGCTGGAGTACCGCGTCGGCTGGGAGTCGACCTTCCTGGACGCGGAGGGCGTGCGCCGCTTCCTGTCCGTGTTGCTGTGGCCCGCGACGGCGCTGGGCGTCGGCAGCGTGCCCGACGTCGAGGCGCTCGCCGCGCTGCGCGGCGCTCCCGAAGCGGGCCGCGCCGGCGACGCCGCGGGGTGGATCCACATGTACGCGGTCACTGCCGCGCTGCTGGTCGTCGCGCCGCGCGCCCTGCTGGCGTGGTTCGAAGGCGCGCGCGCGAACCGACTCGCGCGCGACCTGCCCGTCGACTTCGAGCACGAGCCGTGGGCGTTGCGCCTCCTGGCCGGCGACCGCGGCGGCGACGTGGAGGTGCGCACGGTGCTGTACGCGCACCGCCTCGGACCGCGCGCGGCGGAGGGTTTGACGGCGTTCACGCTGGACCTGTTCGGAAACCGCGCGTCGCGTGGGGATCCCGAGTCGCTCGAGTACGGCGACGAGTACGCGGCGCGCGCGCTGGAGCGGCGCGAGCGTTGCGAGCTGCTCGTGTTCAACCTGGCGCAGACGCCCGAACCCGAGGTGCACGGCGACTTCTGTCGCGCGGCGCTGGCGGGCGCGGCGGGCTCGCGCGGCACGCGCGCGGTGCTGGTCGTCGTGGACGAGTCCAGCTACGTCGAGCGCCTGGGCGACGGCGAGGACGCGCGCGAGCGCCTGGAGTCGCGGCGGCGCACCTGGACCCGCGTGTTGCGCGACGTCGACGTCGAGGGCGTCTTCCTGGACCTGTCGCGCCACGTCTCGAACGAGGCGCTCGCCCGGGCGCGCGGCGCGCTGTGGCCCGGGCCGCTGGAGGCGTCGGCGTGACGGCGGACGGCGACGAGCGCCCGGGCGAGGACGAGGCCCGCGACCTGGAGCGCGAGCTGGCGCTGAGCCTGGTCTCGCACACCAACGTCGGCAAGACGACGCTGGCCCGCACGCTGTTGCGGCGCGAGGTCGGCGAGGTGCTCGACCAGGCGCACGTCACGACGGACAACACGCGGCACGAGCTGTTCACCGCGCCGGGCGGCGAGCGCCTGGTCCTGTGGGACACGCCGGGCTTCGGCGACTCGGCGCGGCTGGTGCGCCGGTTGGAAGGCGAGGCCGACCCGGTGCGGGCGCTGCTCGACGCCGACTTCGACCCGCGCGACCAGGCCGGCATGTCGTGCAGCCAGCGCGCCGCGCGGCACATCGCGGACGAGGCCGACGTCGTGCTGTACCTGGTGAACGCGGCGGAGTGGCCGGACGAAGCGGGGTACGTCGACGGCGAGATGCGCGTGCTGGGCTGGCTGGACAAGCCGGTGCTCGTGCTGCTGAACCAGACGGGCCCGCTGCGCGACGAGGCCGGTTCGCGCGACGAGCTCGCGCGCTGGCGGTCGCACCTGGCGCGCCACGATTGCGTGAAGGACATCCAGTCGCTGGACGCCTTCACGCGCTGCTGGGTCGAGGAGAGCGAGCTCCTGGAGCGCGTACACGCCGTGCTGCCCGAAGCGCGCCGCCCCCTGTGCGCCGTGATCCTGCGCGCGTGGCGCGAGGCCCAGCTGTCCGTCTTCCGCGAGTCGATGGAGGTGCTGTCGCGCGCGCTCGCCGCGACGGCCGCCGACCGCGAGCGCATCGTCGAGGGCGGCTGGGGCCACGACGCGGCGCAGGTCCGCCGCAAGCTCGCGACCCGGCTCGAGGACCGCACGCGCGAGGCCCAGGACCACTGGATCCGGCTGCACGGCCTGGAAGGACGCGCCGCCGTCGAGTTCCGCGCGGCGGTCGAGGACTACCGCGGCGGCAAGCTCGTCGTCGACCCCAAGCGCGCCGGCACGATCGGCGGCGTCGTCACCGGGTTGCTGGGCGGCCTGACGGCGGACGCGATGGCCGGCGGGCTGTCGCTGGGCGGCGGGATGCTGGCCGGCGCGGTGGTGGGGGGCTTCGGCGGCTTCAAGGCCGCGCGCATGTTCCAGAAGGCGAAGGGCAAGGAGCCCGAGCTGACGTGGTCCGACCGGCTCCTGGACGGGACGGCGCGCGAGCTGGTGCTGCGCTACCTCGCCGTCGCGCACCACGGCCGCGGCCGCGGGCGGTGGAAGGAGCGCGAGCACCCCGACTTCTGGCGCGCCGCCGTCGAGTCCGCCGTGTCCGAGCGCGCGACCTGGTTCCACGCCGCCTGGAAGGACGCGCGCGGCGGCGCGTCGACGCCCGAGGTGACCGAGCGGCTGCAACCGCTGGTCGGCGGCGTCGCGCGCGAGGTGCTCGTTCGCTTCTACCCGGCGGCCGAGCGGCTCTTCTGACGCGCCCCGCGCCCTGCCTTCGTCGCCCGCGATCGGGTATCGTTCGGGGGCCCGCCCCCCCGGAAGACAGGAGCCTGCATGGGCGAACAAGACATCGCGTCGGCGCACGACGAGGAACAGCGCCGGGCCTTCATGAAGGCCCTCCTGGAAGACGTCCAGGCGCTCGAGCGCATGCTCGAGGAGGGTCGCATCGAGTCGGGCATCCGGCGGATCGGCGCCGAGCAGGAGCTGTTCCTGGTCGACGCGGCGATGCAGCCGGCGGGGGTCGCGCTGGAGGTGCTGGAGGAGCTCGGGCTGCCCGACTTCACCACGGAGCTGGGGCGCTTCAACCTGGAGGCGAACCTGGACCCCTGCGAGCTGTCCGGCGACTGCCTGTCGCGGATGGAGTCCGCGCTGCACCGGCGGGTCGGCGAGGCGCGCGACGCCGCGGCGCGTTTCGGCGCGAAGGTCGCGCTGGTCGGCATCCTGCCGACGCTGGCGAAGGAACACCTGTCGCTCGACTGGATGACGCCCAAGGCGCGCTACCGCGAGCTGAACCGCACGATGAGCGAGCTGCGCGGCGGCGTGTTCAAGACCCTGATCAAGGGCCTCGACGAGCTGCAGGTCGAGCACGACAACGTGATGCTCGAGGCGTGCAACACGAGCTTCCAGATCCACTTCCAGGTCGGCGCGGAGGAGTTCGCGGGGCTCTACAACCTGGCGCAGGCCGTGACCGGGCCGGTGATGGCGGCGGCGGTGAACTCGCCGCTGCTCTTGTCGAACCGCCTGTGGCACGAGACGCGCGTCGCGCTGTTCCAGCAGTCGCTCGACGCGCGCTCGAAGGCGCACCAGGCGCGCGGGTCGCGCCAGCGCGTCAGCTTCGGCGAGCACTGGTTGAAGGAAGGCGTGCTGGAGATCTTCCGCGAGGACATCGCGCGCTTCCGCGTGTTGATCGCGGGCGAGCTGGACGAGCCGCCGCTGGACGTGCTCGACCGCGGCGAGGTGCCGAAGCTGTCGGCGCTGTGCCTGCACAACGGCACGGTCTACCGCTGGAACCGCCCGTGCTACGGCGTGAAGAACGGCGTCGCCCACCTACGCATCGAGAACCGCGTCCTGCCCGCCGGGCCGACGGTGGTCGACGAGGTCGCCAACGCGGCGTTCTTCTTCGGCCTGATGACCGCGCTGGGGGAGACGCACGGCGACGTGTCGCGCGTGATGGAGTTCGACCACGCGAAGGAGAACTTCATGGCGGCGTCGCGCTACGGCCTGAAGGCGCGCTTCCAGTGGTTGCACGGCAAGTCGTTCACCGCCGACGAGCTGATCCTGGAGCGCCTGATCCCCGCCGCCCGCGAGGGCCTCGCCGAGCGCGGCGTGAACCGCGGCGACGTCGACCGGTACCTGGGCGTGCTCGAGGAGCGCGTGCGCCGCGGCCGCACCGGGTCGCAGTGGGCGTTCGACTCGCTGGCCGCGATGAACGGCCGCGGGACGCGCCACGCGCGCGAGCGCACGCTGGTGCGCGCGATGGTCGAGAACCAGGAGCACGACCTGCCCGTCGCGCGCTGGCCGCTGGCCGAGCTGGCCGACCGCGTCGACTGGCTGGACAGCTACCGCACCGTCGGCCAGGTGATGCAGACCGACCTGTTCACGGTGCATCCCGAGGACCTGATCGACCTCGCGGCCAGCCTGATGGACTGGGAGCACATCCGCCACGTGCCCGTCGAGGACCACGACGGCCGCCTCGTCGGCGTGGTGTCGCACCGGCGCGTGCTGCGCATGGTCGGGCGCGGGCTGCGCCGCGACGAGGCGCTGCCCGTCAGCGTGCGCGAGGTGATGAAGCCCGACCCCGTCAGCGTCACGCAAGAGACGTCGACGCTGGACGCGATCGAGACGATGCGCAAGCACGGCGTGAGCTGCCTGCCGGTCGTCAGCGACGACGGCCAGCTGGTCGGCATCGTCACCGAACACGACTTCATCGAGGTCGCCGCGAACCTGCTGGAAGAGAAGCTGCGCGAGGGCTGAGTGACGGGCGGGTCCGTGCAAGCGCCGGAGGCCGGCGAGGAACAGGAGCGCATCGCGCTGGGCGTCGACCTCGAGTCGCGCGTCCTGTGCGACGTCGACGGCGGGCGCCCGGGCCCGCTGTTCCTGATCCTGGGCGGCATGCACGGCAACGAGCCGTCCGGCGTGCTGGCCGCGCAGCGCCTGGCGCGCCGGCTGGCGGACTCGCCGGTCCCGATCCACGGCCGCATCCTGGCTCTCGCGGGGAACCTCGAGGCGCTGCGGCGCGGCGTGCGCTACGTCGACCGCGACCTCAACCGCATGTGGGCGGCGTCGGAGCTCGACGACGCGCGCGCCGGACGCGACGGCGACGGCGTGCACGAGCTGGTCGAGCGCCGCGCGCTGCTCGCGGCCGTCGAGGACGCCATCGCGTCGGCCGGCGATCGCGTGGTCTTCCTGGACCTGCACTCGACGTCCGCCGACGGCGCGCCCTTCAGCTTGATCGGCGACACGCTGGCCAACCGCGGCATCGCGTTCGAGTACCCGGTCCCGGTCATCCTGGGCCTGGAGGAGCGCGTCGAGGGCGCGTTGCTCGAGTACTTCGGCGAGCGCGGCCACATCGCGATCGGCTTCGAGGCCGGCGAACACACCCGCGCGACGACGGTCGACCATCACGAGGCGTGCATCTGGATGACGCTGGCCGCCGCGGGCGCGGTGCCGAAGGACGACCCGTTCGTCGCCGAGTGCCGCGACCGCCTGCGCGCCGCGACGCACGGCTTGCCGGAGGTCGTCGAGATCCGCCACCGCCACCACGTCGACCCCGAGGACGCGTTCGTCATGCTGCCGGGCTTCGAGAACTTCGACGCGGTGTCGAAGGGCGACCTGCTCGCGCAGGACAAGGAGGGCGACGTGCGGTCGCCGGAGGACGGGCGCGTGTTGCTGCCGCTGTACCAGGGCCAGGGCCAGGACGGCTTCTTCCTGGGCCGCGAGGTGCGGCGCTTCTGGCTGGGCGTGTCGCGCGTGCTGCGCAAGGTGCACCTCGAGGTGCTGCTGCCGCTCCTGCCGGGCATCCGCCGCCACCCCGAGCGCCCCCGCGACTTCCTGGCCGACCCGCGGGTCGCGCGCCTGTGGACGGTCGAGGTCTTCCACCTGCTGGGCTTCCGCAAGTGCCGGCCGATCGCCGGCAAGCTGCACTTCAGCCGCCGGGTCGAGTCCCCGCTGACGGCGTCGTCGCGATGAGCGCCGACTCGACCGGCGCGCGGGTCGGCCTGCTGGAGCGCCTGGCGCTGCACCGGCCCGAGCTGCGCGCCTGGGCGATGTACGACTGGGCGAACTCCGCGATGATCACGGTGATCGTCACGGCGGTCTATCCGATCTACTTCTCGACGGTCGCGGCCGAGGGCATGGACCGCAACGACGCGACGGCGCTGCACTCGCGCGCGACGGTGGTCGCGCTGGCGATCGCGGCGGTGCTGGCGCCGCTGCTGGGCGCGGTCGCGGACCGCGCGGGGCTGAAGAAGCGCTCGCTGGCCGCCTTCCTGGCGCTCGGCGTCGCGGCGACGGCCGGCCTGGCCGCGGTCGGACCCGGGGACTGGCGCCTGGCGACGGCGCTGTTCGTCGTCGCGAACGTCGGCGCCGCCGGCAGCTTCGTGTTCTACGACGCGTTGCTGCCGCACGTCGCGCGCGAGGGCGAGCTCGACCGGCTGTCGACCACCGGCTTCGCGCTGGGTTACCTGGGCGGCGGCGTGATCCTGGGCGTCTGCCTGGCGCTCGTGCAGCGACCTGAGTGGTTCGGCCTGGGCGCCGCGGACGCGACCTGGCCCGCGCGCGTCGGCTTCCTGCTGGTGGCCGCGTGGTGGCTCGTGTTCGCCCTGCCGCTGTTCCTGCGCGTGCGCGAGCCCGAGACGGTCGGCGACCGCCGCATGCCGTTCGGCAAGGCGCTGCGCGCATCGGCGCGGGACCTCTCGACCACGCTGCGCGACCTGTGGCGGCTGCGGGCGGCCTTCTGGATGCTCGTCGCCTTCCTGGTCTACAACGACGGCATCGCGACCTTCATCCGCATGGCGGCGGTCTACGGCACGGAGCTCGGGCTGGCGCAGGGCGACCTGATCGGCGCGATCCTGCTGGTGCAGTTCGTCGGCATCCCGGCCAGCTTCGGCTTCGGCGCGCTGGCGCTGCGCTTCGGCACCAAGCGCATGATCCTGGTCGGCATCGCGACCTACGCGGTGGCCGGCGTGCTGGGGTACCGCATGGCGTCGGCGGGGGAGTTCTACGCGCTCGCCTGCCTGATCGGCCTGGTGCAGGGCGGGACGCAGGCGCTGTCGCGCTCGCTGTACGCCAGCCTCGTGCCCGCGAAGCGCTCCGGCGAGTTCTTCGGCCTGTTCGCCGTGCTGGACCGCTTCGCCGGGATCCTGGGCCCGCTGATGTTCGCGATCTGCGCCGAGCAGTTCGAGAGCAGCCGGACGGCGGTGCTGCCGCTCATCGGGCTGTTCGTGGTCGGCGGCGCGCTGCTGACCCGCGTCGACGTGGCCGCGGGGCGACGCGCGGTGCGCGAGTCGTGACCGAAGGTACCGTGCCGGGTGCAGAATCGTCGGGTTAGCGGACGGCGGCGGCCTCCGGCCGC
>JAUHYB010000658.1 GCA_030426745.1 bacterium | reverse complement strand
GCACCCGAACCTCGAGGTGCGGCTGTTCAACCCGCGGGCGCGCGGCTCGTGGACCTGGATGGCGAAGACGCTCGACACGCTGGCCCGCCCCGGGCGCATCAACCGCCGCATGCACAACAAGCTGCTGTCCGGCGACGGCGTCGCGGCGATCGTCGGGGGGCGCAACATCGGCGACGAGTACTTCGACGCGTCCGGCGGCGTGAACTTCGGCGACCTGGACGTGCTGGCGATCGGTCCGGCCGTGCGCGACGCGGGCGAGTCCTTCGACCTGTACTGGAACAGCTCCTTCACGCAGCGCCTGGACGGCTGGGCGCCGTTCGACCGCGACGCCGCGGAGCTGGCCGAGCTGCGCGCCGAGCTGGAGGCCGACGCCGACCGCGCGCGCGAGTCCGCGTACGCGTCGCGGCTGGACGGCGCGGAGTACGTCGACCAGGCGCGCCGCGGCGAGGTCCCGCTCGTGTGGGCGCCGACGGAGGTCGTGGCCGACCTGCCGTGGAAGATCGTCGCGCGCGGCGACGAGGTGATCGACGCCACGCTGATCCACCGCGTGCGGGACGTCCTGCCCCCGGCGACGCACGACCTGCTGATCGTCTCCCCCTACTTCATCCCGCGCCGCTCGGGCGTCGAGCAGCTGTGCGCGCGCGTCGACGACGGCGTGCGCGTCCGCGTGTTGACGAACTCGCTGGCCGCGACGGACGTGCCCATCGTGCACGCCGGCTACAAGCAGTACCGCGAGGGCCTGCTCGAGGGCGGCGTCGAGCTGTACGAGCTGATGCCCGTCGCCGGGTCCGCGCTCGAAGGCCGCGAGAAGGGCGTCTTCGGGTCGAAGAGCGCCAGCCTGCACGCCAAGACCTACGTCATCGACGAGCGCTGGATCTTCGTCGGCTCGATGAACCTCGACCCGCGGTCGGTCGAGCTGAACACCGAGCTCGGCTTCGTCGTCGACAGCCCCGCGATGGCCGCGAGCGTCATCGCCGGCGTCGAACGCGCCATGCAGCCCGACTCCAGCTGGCGCGTCACGCTGAACGACGAGGGCTGGCCGCGCTGGAACGGCGCGCGCGACGGCGAGTCGGTCGTCCTCGCGACCGAGCCGGACTCGAGCTGGTGGACGCGCTTCTCGCTGTTCTGGCTGGGCGCGCTGCCGATCGAGGGGCAGCTGTAGGGCGCGCGGCGGGCCTGCGATCGACTGCGAGCTGCTGCGCGCGGCGCCGGTCCCCATCGACGCCGGCGTGAGGCTCCTGCCGCTGCCGCCCCCTACTCCGCGCGGTCGCCGTACTCGGGCAGGTCGACGCGCACGCGGCGGCGGCGCTCGGTGAGCGAGTCCAGGAAGGCCGTCAGGTCGGCCTTCTCCCCCGCGGTCAGGCCGAGCGCGGCGAGGTGCGGCGACTTGCTCGGGAACAGCGGATCGTCCGTCTGCTCCGGCTTGCGGCGGAGCGTCGGCATGCCGTTCGAGTACATGTTCAGGACGCCGGTCAGCGGGAACAGGCCGTTGTGCATGTACGGCGCCGTGCGCGAGACGTTGCGCAGGGACGGCGTGCGGAAGCGGCCGACGTCGCTCGGCTCGTCCGTCACGCGGTAGCGACCCAGGTCCTCGAGCTCGCGCCCGTAGTACGACAGGCCCAGGTCGTGGAAGCCGCGCCCGCCGACCAGCGGCCCGTCGTGACAGTTCATGCAGCGCGCCTTCGTGCGAAA
>JAUHYB010000657.1 GCA_030426745.1 bacterium | reverse complement strand
GCGCTCGCCGCGTGCCCGGGCGACGAGCCCGCCCCGACGCCGCCCGCCGCCGACGGACCGCTGCGCGTCGTCGCCGTGAACTACCCCCTGGCCTACTTCGCCGAGCGGATCGGCGGCGACCACGTGCAAGTCGAGCTGCCGGTCCCCGCCGGCGAGGACCCGGCGCACTGGACGCCGACCGCGACGCGATCCACACGAAGCTGCTCGCCCGCGACGGGTCGGTCACGCACAGCCACGGGACGGGCGGCGCGCACTCGCACGGCGAGATGGCGTCGACGACCTGGCTGGATCCGCGGCTGGCGGCCGGTCAAGCCGGCGCGATCCGTGACGCGCTCGCCGCGCGGCTGCCGGACCACGCCGCGGAGCTGGACGCGAACCTCGCGGACCTGCGGCGCGCGCTCGAGGACCTCGACACCGCCTGCGTGCGCGCCGTCAGCGGCACGTCGCAGCGGCGCGCGCTGTTCTCGCACCCGGTCTACGACTACCTCGAGGACCGCTACGCGATCGACGGCCGCAGCGTCGCGTGGGAGCCGGACCGGGCGCCGGGCGAGGCCAGCTGGGCGGAGCTCGACGCGATCCTCGCGACCGGCTTCGCGGCGGACGTCATGTTCTGGGAGCGCGAGCCGCTCGCGGAGACGCGCGCCGCGCTGGCCCAGCGCGGGATCGAGAGCCTGGTGTTCGACCCCTGCGGCTGGACGCCGACCGCGGGCGACTACTTCGACGTGATGCAGGCGAACCGCGCGGCGCTGCAGCGCGCGTTCGGCGGGGAGTGACGGCGCGGGCGCTCAGTCCCGCGGCGCGATGACGCCGTTCTCGACCAGCTCGGTCAGCACTTCGGCCGACACGGGCTCGCGCGCCCACGGCGTCTCGTGCACGACCTCCGCGGCCTGCGCGATCCACTGGTACCACTGTCGCGCGTCGGCCAGCAGGAGCTGCACGCGCTCGGACGACTCCGCGCTCGGCCCCAGGTTCCCCGGGTCCGTCGACACCTCGCGGTCGCGCACGAACACCGAGAAGCCCGGCGGGCGCCGGTCGACGTAGCCGTCGTAGGACAGGCGCAAGTACGAGGGCCCGCGCGCGCCCGGCACGGTGTGCTCGACGCTGTAGCGCTCGTCGCGCACCGCGAAGCCCTGCTGCAGGCCGCCGCGCGCGTAGGCGCGGTCGCGCACCGGCGCGTCGTCGCCGCGCAGCGTCCCGACGTGCGAGCGCCCGTGCATCCCCGGCGGCACGTCGATGTCCGACAGCTCCAGCAGCGTCGGCGCCACGTCGAGCAGGCTGGCCAGGTTGTCGCTGACGACGCCGCGCTCGACGTTGGTGCCCGCGGCCGGACGCAGGATCCACGGCACGTGCATGTCGACGTCGCTCAAGGTGCCGGTGTCCAGGATCAGGCCCGACTCGCCGAAGCCGACGCCGAACGAACCGACGATGCAGATCGTCGTCCCCTCGAGCCGCCCTTCCTTGCCGAGCTCCTGCAGCATGCGGCCCAGGCGCTTGTCCAGCAGCCGGATCGTGCGGTCGTAGCGCAGCTCGTACTCCGCGAGCGTCTCCAGCCCGTCGTCGCCGATGCCGCGGCCGTCGTCGGGGATCGCGAAGTAGCTCAGCGGGTTCGCGCTGAGCGGCGGCACCCACTCGTACTCCGGGCGCGGCACGAAGTCGGCCTCGCCCTCGCTCAGCCCGACGTCGGCGCGCGTCC
>JAUHYB010000156.1 GCA_030426745.1 bacterium | reverse complement strand
GAACGGCCTGGCGCGCGTCTACGCGCTGATGGGCGACCTGCAGGAGGCGCTCACCTGGTGCGACGCGACGCTCGAGATCGTGCGCAACGACCGCGTCTTCTGGAAGAAGCAGCTGGACCAGGAGAACCTGACGACGGACGAGGAGGAGCGCTTCCGCGCCGCGCAGCGTCGCCTCGACGAGCTCGAGGTCAGCCTGCGCCTGCTCGCCGCGAACATCCTCGTCGAGCAGGGCGGCGACCAGCGGGCCGTCGAACACCTGGGCCGCGTGATCCAGCTGCAGCCGACCCTGGCGCAGGCGTACAGCTTGCGCGCGAGCCTGCTGATGGAGCTCGGCCGCTACGAGGAGGTGATCGCCGACGTGGACGACTTCATCGCCCGCACGCAGCTGCCCTACGAGGACGCGATCGTGCAGCGCGCGTTCGACATCCGCCGCGACGCGCAGGCGCACCTCGACGCGGCGGCGAACGACGGCTGAGGCGCGGTGAAGTACGGAGCCGGGCTCCTTGTTTCACCGCGCCCCGGTCCACACCCGGACCTTCGTCCGGCCGTCCGCCCCCAGCGCGACGATCTCGAGCGCGTCCGGCCCGTCGGGCCCCCGCTCGCTCCAGGCGTGCATCGCCTCGTCGATGTCCGACGGCGCGGTCAGCTCGTGCGCGCCGATGCGCACCAGGCGGTCGCCGGCGGCCAGCCCGATCGCGTCGGCGATCGACCCGGACACGACGCGCGTCAGGATCACGCGGTCCGTCCGCGACTCGTCGCACACGACGCCCAGCACGGGCGCGGGCTCGATCGGGTCGTAGCCGCTCTCCGGCTGCCGGGCCTGCGGCGTCGGGGCCACAGGTGCCGTCGGCAGCGCCAGCCCCATCCGCGCCAGGTCCTCCTGCGACACGGTCATGCGGCCGCGCACGCGGTACTGCGTGGGGTCGAGCCCCATCGAGAGCAGCGCGTCGCGCAGGTACGGGTCCTGCCAGGGCTGCGCCTGGTAGACCTGCACGCGCAAGCCCTGCGTCGGGTCCAGGCCCTGGGTCGGGTCGCTCAGCGCGCGGCGCAGGCTCGCGTTCCACTCGCGCAGCGCGAGGCGCGCGGTCCACGCCAGCTCCAGCGTCGACGTCTCGCGCGACCACGCCTGCACCGTCGCCCGGATCTCCGGGTGGTGGTGACAGAGCCGCACCAGCTCGTCGAAGGCCGCTTCGCGCGCGACGAGGTCGGGGTCGAGCAGGCGCGCGCGCATGTCGCCCTCGTCGAAGTAGGCGCAGGTGTGCTCCGCGGGGACCGGCTGCAACGGCACCGGCGCGGCGGCGCTCCGCTCGACGCGCGGCGGCGCCGGGGAGGAGGGCTCGGCCGGGGTGTCCGGCGCGCGTTCCTGCGGCGCGCTCACGGCCAAGAGGCCGACCAGCGCCACGGAGGAGAGCCGCGTCACCGGACGATCTCGCGCGGGTCCGCGGGGATCGGGCGGCCGCTGGTGCGCTGTCCCGCCGGCGCGGCGTCGGGCACCGAGCCGAAGACGGGCGCGCCGAAGCCCGGCGACTCCTCGACCAGCGAGCGCGACCCCGGCTGCACCGGTTGCAGCGCGACGGGGCGCGGGCCGGCGATCGGTTGCACGCGGTCCTGCGGGGTCACCGCCGGGTCGCCGCGCAAGGCCAGCGTCACCAGCACCGCCGCCACCGACGCGGCCGCGGCGGCCGGCACGATCCACCAGGAGGAGCGCCGCGCGACCGGCGCGCCGGCGACGAGGCCCTCGCGCACCAGCTCCGACCGGACGGCCGCCCACACCGGCGGCGCCGGCGGCGTGCGGTCCCCCAGCGAACGGAAGGCGTCGCGCGCCGCGCTCGCGTCCTCGGCGAGGGCTCGGCACCCGGCGCACCCGTCGAGGTGGCGCGCCACGGCGCGCAGGACCTCGGGCTCCAGGTCGTCCCCCACGTAGAGGTGCAGCGCGTTCTGGACGTCGACGCAGTTCTCGGGAATCTCCATCACCATCGGATCAGTCCTCGGTCGACTCGGCGCCGGGCGCCGAGTGGTGTTCGTTGTTCGGTTCGTCCCCGTCCGCGAGCGCGCCGCGCGTGCTCTCGCGCAGCCGCGCGCGCCGCTCCCACTCCTCCTGGAACAGCTTGCGCCCGCGGTGCAGGCGCCAGCGCACCGTCACGTGCGTCGCGCCGACGATCTCGGCGATCTCGGTGCAGGGCAGCCCTTCGAGCTCGCGCAGCACGAGCACCGACTGGAAGTGCGGCGCCAGCGTCTCGAGGCACGCGCGGACCTCGTCCTGGGTCTCGCTGCTCTCGAGCGCGGCGGACGGCGCGGGCGCGGACTCGTCCTCCATCTCCAGCGGCGCGTCGTCCTCGTCGACCGAGCTGGTCGACCAGGTCTTGCGACGGCGCCGCAGGTGATCGATCGCCAGGTTGCTGACGATGCGGTACAGCCAGGTCGAGAAGGCGTGCTGGTAGTCGAAGCGCTCGAGGTTCCGGAACACGCGCAGGAAGGCCTCCTGCACGAGGTCGCGGGCGTCCTCGTCGCCCGGCACCATGTTCCGCGCGACCCGCCAGGCGCGGCGCTCGTAGAGCCGCACCAGCTCGGCGAAGGCCGCCTCCTCGCCCGCCGTCGCGCGGCGGACCAGGTCGTGGTCGCGCTCCTTCGCCTCGGAGCCGGTCGCGCCGGCGGAGGCGCCCGCCCCCCCGGTCGTCGCGCCGGGCGGGTTGCCGGGGTCGCCGTCGGTGATGCTCACGAGGCTTCCATCGGTCGGGAGGGGCGTGCGGAGGAGTGCGGAGGGGTCGTTCACGGCGCTCGGACGGCCGCCGGGGCCGTTCGGGGCGCCTCTACGGGGGCGAGGCGGGAGCGTTGGCGCGGATCCGGGCGTCCGGCGCGGGATCTCGGCCGGCGGGGAGTCGCGCGGCGGAGCCCGCCGCCGCGGCGTCGTGCTGGAAGCGCGCGGAGAGCGTGCCGGGCGCGCGCCGCCGACCCGGCCCCGCTCGTCGGCGCCGCCCCGAGCCTAGGAGTCCAGCTCCTCGACGCTCGGGAAGCGGCCGGGGATCTCGCCGGCGTGGCGATACTTGCGGTGACGCTCGGCGAGGAGCTCGTCGATCGGGACGCTCTCCAGCAGGCCGAGTTCGCTGAGGATCGTGTCGCGCACGGTCGCCATGGCGGCCTTGCGGTCGCGGTGCGCGCCGCCGACGGGCTCCTGGATCACCCCGTCGATGACGCCGAGCTTCATCAGGTCGGGCGCGGTCAGCTTCAGCGCCTCGGCCGCGTCGGGCGTGCGCTCGCCGTCCTTCCACAGGATCGCGGCGCAGCCCTCGGGGCTGATCACCGAGTAGTAGCTGTGCTCCATCATCAGCACGCGGTCGCCGATGCCGATGCCGAGCGCGCCGCCCGAGCCGCCCTCGCCGATCACGATCGCGAGGATCGGGACGCGGATGCCGAACATCGCCAGGATGTTCTCCGCGATCGCCGCGGCTTGCCCGCGCTCCTCCGCGCCGATGCCGGGGTAGGCGCCGGGCGTGTTGATGAAGGTGACGATCGGCAGCTTCATCTTCTCGGCCAGCTTCATCTTGCGCAGCGCCTTGCGGTACCCCTCGGGGTGCGCGCAGCCGAAGTTGGCGGCGAGGCGCTCCTGGATCGTCGTGCCCTTGCGGTGCGCGATCAGGACGAAGCGCTTCTCGCCGATGCGCGCGAGGCCCGTGAGCATCGCGGCGTCGTCGCCGAACACGCGGTCGCCGTGCAGCTCCATGAAGTCGTCGAGCACGTTCGCGACGTAGTCGCCCGTGACCGGCCGGTCGGGGTGGCGCGCGACGTTCACGCGCTCCCACGGCGAGATGTGCGCGTAGGTCTCCGCCGTCTGCTTGGCCAGCGCTTCGCGCACGGCGCCGATCTCGGTCTCGAGGTCCAGGTTCGTGCCCTGGCTGAGCTCGACCAGCTCGTTCAGCTTGACCTCCAGCTCGTGGATCGGTCGTTCGAAGGCCATGCCGGCGCTGGGGGCGCCCTTGTTCGTCTGGCTGGGTTCGCTCAAGCCTCGCGATCTCCGGTTCGGGTCCGCCGCGCGGGCGGCAGGAGGGCCGACGCGCGAGAGAGGCGCGCGCCGACGGGACGCGGCCGCGATCGTGGGCGGCCGCCGTTCCCCGCATGGTCCGTTCGCGCGGGCCGGGGCGCAAGATGTTGGGGAGCCTTTGCCCGCGGAAAGGGCGGCGCGCCTCGATACACTCTGCGTTTCGGAGCCCCGCCGCGAATCCGCCCGGGTCCCGCGGCTCCCGAGTCCACCGTCCTCGAGCCCCACTCCATCCCGGCGCCGTCCGCCCCCCGGACCGCCTGACGAGCGATGACCGCGACCGATCCCCGACGCGCAACGGAGAGCACCCTCGACCTTCCCGACGCCTGGCGCGTCGAAGTCTTCCGCAAGCCCGACGTGGACGATCCGGTCGGCGTGCAGCTGCTGGCCGGCGCGCGCGAGCTGGGCGTCGACGCGCTGACGCGGGCGCGCGCCGGCCGCGGCACGCTGCTGCCGCCGGAGCTGTCGCAGGAGGACGTGAAGCGCATCGTGCGCGAGCTGCTCGCCGACCCGGTGCTCGACGACGTGCGCCTGACCGCGCCGGGCGCGGAGCCGACCGCTACTTCGGGGACGCGCCGCGTGCTCGTCGCGCGCCGCCCCGGCGTGATGGACCCGGTCGCGATCACGATCCAGCGCGTCATCGGGCGCGCCGGGCTCGCCGCGAGTGACCTCCACGTCTCGACCTTCACCGCCTGGGAGCTCGAGGGCGCGCTCGACGAAGCGACGGTGGAACTCGTCGCGTCGAAGCTCCTGGCCAACGAGGTCATCGAGGACGTGCACCTCGCCGACGAGGCGCTGCACTACGGCCCGCCGGCCGAGGTGCCGAGCCACGGGCGCGTCGACGTCCCGCTGGAGGGGCTCGACGACGCCGGCCTGCTGCGCATCAGCACCGACGGCGGCCTGTCGCTGAACCTGGTCGAGATGCAGGCGATCGCCGCGCACTACGCGGGCCTCGGCCGCGCGCCGTCGGCCTGCGAGCTGGAGACGATCGCGCAGACCTGGTCGGAGCACTGCAAGCACAAGACCTTCGCCGGCATCGTCGAGATGCGCGAGGGGTCCGAACACCGCACGATCGACAACCTGCTGAAGTCGACGATCAAGCACGCGACGGACACGCTGGCGAAGGACTGGTGCATCTCCGTCTTCCACGACAACGCCGGCATCATCGCGTTCGACGGCGATCAGGACGTGTGCTTCAAGGTCGAGACGCACAACCACCCCAGCGCGATCGACCCGTACGGCGGCGCCGGCACCGGCATCGGCGGCGTGATCCGCGACATCCTCGGCGTGGGCCTCGGCGCGCGACCGATCGCGAACACCGACGCCTTCTTCGTCGGGCCGCTCGACCTGGCCGCGGACGACGTGCCGAAGGGCTGCATGCACCCGCGCCGCATCCTGCGCGGCGTCGTGCACGGCGTGCGCGACTACGGCAACCGCATGGGCATCCCCACCGTCAACGGCGGCGTGTGGGTGCACGAGGACTACGTCGGCAACCCGCTGGTCTACGCGGGCACCGTCGGGCTGATGCCGCGCTGGGCCGCGACGAAGGAGGTGCGCCCGGGCGACGCGATCGTCGTCGTCGGCGGGCGCACGGGCCGCGACGGCATCCACGGCGCGACCTTCTCGTCGATCGAGCTGCACGAGGAGTCGGAGATGGTCTCCGCCGCCGCCGTGCAGATCGGCGACCCGATCACGGAGAAGCGCGTCCTCGACGTGCTGCTGCAGGCGCGCGACAAGCGCCTCTACCGCGCGATCACCGACTGCGGCGCGGGCGGCCTGTCCAGCGCCGTCGGCGAGATGGGCGAGGAGTGCGGCGCGACCGTGCACCTCGAGCGCGTGCCGCTGAAGTACCCCGGCCTGCAGCCGGAGGAGATCTGGATCTCCGAGGCGCAGGAGCGGATGGTGCTCGCCGTCCCGCCGGAGTCGCTGGACGAGTGCCTCGCGGTCTTCGCCGCCGAGGACGTCGAGGCGACGGTGATCGGCGAGTTCGACGACACCGAGGCGCTGAACCTCTTCCACGACGGCGCGCGCATGGCGGAGCTCGACATGGGCTTCCTGCACGACGGCACGCCGCGCCCGGTGCGCAAGGCGGAGTGGGACGCGCCGACGGTCGACGACCCCGGCTGCCCCGCGCCCGCGGACCACGGCGCGACGCTGCTCGCGCTGCTCGCCTCGCCGGACATCGCCAGCAAGGAGTGGATCGTGCGCCAGTACGACCACGAGGTGCAGGGCATGTCCGTCGTGAAGCCGCTCGTCGGCGAGCAGGGCGACGGCCCCGGCGACGGCGCGGTGTTGCGACCGCTGCCGGACTCGCCGAAGGGCATCGCGATCACCTGCGGCGCGTCGCCGCGCTACGGCCGCCTCGACCCGCGCCGCATGGCGCTGGCCGCGATCGACGAGGCGCTGCGCAACTCGGTCGCCGTCGGCGGCGACCCGGACCACACGGCGATCCTCGACAACTTCAGCTGGGGCAACTGCGACAAGCCCGACCGGCTGGGCGCGCTGGTGCTCGCCGCGGAGGGGTGTCGCGACGCGGCGCTCGCGTACGGCACGCCGTTCATCTCCGGCAAGGACAGCCTGAACAACGAGTACCGCGTCGGCGACGAGACGATCGCGATCCCCCCCACCTTGCTGGTCTCCGCGCTGGCCGTCGTGCCCGACGTGTCGCGCGCGGTGACGATGGACTGGAAGGGCGCGGGCAACCACCTCTACCAGGTGGGCGCGACGCTGCCGGAGCTGGGCGGGTCGCACTACGCGGTCGTCGAAGGGCGCGACGGCGGGACGGTGCCGGCGCCGGACCTGGACCGCGCGCCGCGCGTGATGCGCGCGCTCGCCGCGGCGTTGCGCGACGGCCTCGCGCGCTCGGTGCACGACCTGTCCGAGGGCGGCCTGGCAGTCGCGGCGGCCGAGTCGGCCTTCGCGGGCGGCTACGGCGCCGAGCTCGACCTGTCGGGCTTCGACGCGGCCTTCCCCGCGGGATACGACGCGGACAGCACGTTGCTGTACTCCGAGTCGTGCACGCGCTTCCTGGTCGAGGTCGCGCCGGAGAACGCGGCGGCCTTCGAGCGCGCGCTCGACGGGATGCCGCTGACGCGCGTCGGCCGAACGCACGCCGAGCCCGAGCTGGTCGTGCGCGGCACCGGCGGCGCGGAACTCCTGCGCCTCTCGCTCCCCGAACTCTCCACCGCCCACCGCTCCGGCTTCGCCGGCTGAACGCCCTGACCGGTTGAGTGCCCTGACCGGTTGAACGCCCCGACACGGAGCTCACGAACCATGACGAAACCGAAGGCCATCGTCCTGCGCGCCGCGGGCACGAACTGCGACGCCGAGACCGTCCGCGCGCTGGAGCTCGCCGGCGCGACCTGCGAGACGCTGCACCTCTTCCGCCTGCTCGAGGACCCGGCGCGGCTCGCGAACGCGCAGCTGCTCGTGATCCCCGGCGGCTTCAGCTACGGCGACGACGTCGCCGCGGGCCGCGTGTTCGGCCTGGAGCTGCGCCGCGCGCTCGAGCGCGAATTGCGCGCCTTCGTCGACCGCGGCGGCCACGTGCTGGGCATCTGCAACGGCTTCCAGGTGCTGGTCGAGTCCGGCCTGTTCGAGCCCGACAAGGACGCGCACGAGCGCACCATCGCGCTGCACCAGAACGCGTCGAACCAGTACGAGTGCCGCTGGGTCACGCTGGAGTCGGCGGACTGCGCCGCGCCGTGGATCGTCCCCGGCGAGCGCATCCCCACGCCGGTCGCGCACGCCGAGGGTCGCTTCGTCGTGAAGGACCGCGCCGCGCTCGAGCGCCTCGTCGCGAACCGCCAGGTCGCGCTGCGCTACGTGAACCCCGCCGGCGGGCCGGCGGACTACCCGCTGAACCCGAACGGCGCGGTGGACGACATCGCGGGCATCTGCGATCCGACGGGCCGCGTGTTCGGCCTGATGCCGCACCCCGAGCGCAACGTCGCACCGCACCACCACCCGCGCTGGACGCGCCTGCCGGCGCGCGAGGAGGGCGAGGGCCTGCCGCTCTTCCGCCGCCTCGTCGCCGCCGCGGCGTCGGGCGCCGCGACCGCCACCCGCTGACGCGCCTCGACGGGAATACGGT
>JAUHYB010000656.1 GCA_030426745.1 bacterium | reverse complement strand
CGGCTTCGGGCAGGGGTTCGAGCGCTTCGACGTCCCGCGCTTCGCGAACTCGCGGTCCGGCGAGGAGACGGTCGCCGCCGCCCGCGAGATGCTGCGCGGCACCGAGGACAGCGACGTGTTCGTGTGGTTGCACCTGTTCGACGCGCACGGCCCCTACGACGAACACGAGTGCTGCACGGCGCGCTACTACACCGGCGACCCGTACGACGAGGACGACATCCGGATCACCGCGCCCGCGCTGCCGCGCTGGGACCGCAAGATCCGCGACGAGGAGTACGTCAGGGCGCTGTACAAGGGCGAGGTCACCTACCTCGACCGGATGATCGACGACTTCCTGTCCGCCGAGCCGCGCTTCCGCGACGGCTGGATCGCGATCACCGCGGACCACGGCGAGTCGATGGGGGAGCAGGAGCTCTACTGGACGCACTCGGCGATCTATCCCAGCACGATCCGCGTTCCGCTGTTGATCGCCGGCCCCGGCGTGCCCGTCGGTGAGCGTCGCGCGGAGCCGGTCTGCAACTACGACGTGGGTCGCACGCTGCTGGAGCTCGCAGGCGTCGCGGAGCCGGGGGACGACGAGGTCTTCCCGGGTCTGTCGCTGCTGGACTCCGCCCGCGGGACGGCGGACACCGAGAACCCGCGCTTCGTCATCGGCGAGGGCGGCTTGAGCGCGGGCGTGATGCACGAGCGCTGGTACCTCGTGCTGCACCTGCACGAGAAGAGGTGGGGCAACCCGGGGCCTTCCAGGCGGCACCAGACCGAGCTGTACGACCTGGACAGCGATCGCTGGGGGATCGTGAACGTCGCCGACGAGCACGAGGACGTCGCGCGCCGCATGCGCGCGGCGCTCGTGACCTGGCTGGCGACGCCGCCGACCGGCGGCCGCCTGGCGGGCGAGGAGTCGACGTCGGCCAGCGCCGCCGCGGACGTCGCCGCGCTGGGGTACGCCGCGGACGAGGCGAGCGCGATCGACGACGAGTTGATCGACCCCGACTGCGACTGCGCGGCGTGCGAGCGCTGGCGCTGACCGCGCGTCAGTAGCCGAGCGCGCGCAACAGGCGCAGGGTCTCGGGGTCGTCCCGTCCCAGCTCGTCGCGGCGGTCCTGCAGCTCGCGCGCGAGCGCCGCGAAGTGCGCGTCGGCGGTCGAGAAGCGCAGGAGCTCCGCGCGCAGGCGCTCGAGCGGCGCGCCGGCCGGCGGCGCGTCGATCAGGTCGCGCTCCTCGCGCGGGTCGGCCGCCAGGTCGTACAGCTCCTCCGCCAGCACGACCAGCCGCGGCGCGCCGCCGCGCTCGCGGTCCGGCAGGTGCGTGTAGCGGCGCAGGAATTTCCAGTCGCCCAGGCGGACGGCCTTCGACTGCACCGCGTTCGACAGCTCCGCGCGCTCGACCTTCTCGCAGAACACCGGCCGCGGGTCGCAGTCGCCGTCGAGCAGCGCGACGCGCGACACCCCGCGCGGCCCGTCCGTCGCGGGCGACAGGCGCGGTTGGCGCAACAGGTCGAGCAGCGTCGGCGCCAGGTCGCACAGGGACACGTCGCCCGCGCACGCGCCGACGCGGCGGTCGCCGAAGCTCGCCGGCAGCCGCAGCAGGCCGGGCACGCGGCACGTCGCCTCGTAGGCGTAGCGGCCGTGCTCGAACCAGTAGTCGTGCTCGCCCAGGCTCTCGCCGTGGTCGGCGACGATCAGCACGATCGT
>JAUHYB010000655.1 GCA_030426745.1 bacterium | reverse complement strand
CGGCTCGGAGGACACCCATGCGGACGCCGGCTCAGCCGACGAAGCTCTGGAACACCTTCGGGTCCATCGCCCCGGCGTCCAGGTAGGTCAGGTAGTCGATCGTGCCGAACTCGCGGTCGATGGCCGGGCGTCCGCAGATCTTCGCGCCGTGGCGCAGGTAGATGCCGAACAGCGGCGGGATCGTGACCTGGACGCCTTCGTACGGCACGTCGGGGCAGGCGAAGTCCGGGCGCGGCGCGATGTCGAACTCGGGGTGCATGTGGCCGCCCTCGCGCAGGATCTCGAGCGCGGCGAGGCCCTCGGCCGGATCCTGGCTGGTCAGCGACGAGCACCCGAACAGGCGCATCTTGCCGGTGTGGACGACGTAGTGCGCCAGGCCGCGCCACAGCAGGAACAGCGCGATGCGGCTGCGGTGCTCCTTCGCGATGCACGCGCGGCCGAGCTCGATCGACTGCGCCAGGAAGTCGTCGCCGAAGCCCGACAGGTCGAACTCCGCGTCGGAGTAGAAGCCCGCGCCCTCGAACGCCGACTCGGCGACCTGCATCCGGTAGGTGCCGACGACCTCGCCCGTGTCGCGCTGCTGCACCATCAGGTGCTGGCACTGCGCGTCGAACTGGTCCTCGTCGCGCCCGGTGACGTGCGACGCGTCGAGGCCCTCGTTCAGCTCGAGGTTGAAGACGTTGTAGCGCAGCGCCTGGACGGCCTGCAGGTCCGCCTCGTCACGCGCGAAGCGCAGGCGCAGGTTCCCGAGCGTCGTGTCGACGGTCGGGATGCGCTCCTGGTTCGGCAGCGGGCGGGTGGGTCGGAGTTCGGTCGGCACGGTCGCGGTCATGATACGGACTCGATCGGGGTTCCGATGCGCGCGGTCGCACCCGCTGGTCGCGGGCTCCGGTCGACCGGTGCGGCGGTGAAGGTCCCCCGGAACCGTGAAGGACAGGTGCACGCGGGAGGAAGACGCCGCGCCGCCCGCTCGTCCCGGACGCGGGCTACACTCGGGGCATGACGTCGAGCCCCCGCAACGGTCACGAGCCCCGTTCCGTGACACGCCCCCTCTCCCGCCGCCGCTTCCTGCACGCCACCGCCACGGGGATCGCCGCGGCGGGGCTGTCGGACACGGCCCCCGCCTTCCTGCACCGGCGGAACCGCCGGAAGGACGTGATCCGGGTCGGCGTGGTCGGCACCGGCCGCCGCGGCCAGGACCACCTGTGGACGCTGGGCTGCTGGGACCCCGACGGGCCGGTGCGCGCCCGCAAGCTTCGCCAGAAGCCCTTCGAGAAGCCCGAGGGCGTCGAGGTCGTCGCCGTCTGCGACACCTGGGACACGAACCGCGAGATCGGCGCGCTGTCGGTCATCAAGCAGGGCGGCCCCTGCGGCCAGTACGTGGACTACCGCAAGATGCTCGCGGACGAGGACCTCGACGTGGTCCTGATCGCGACGCCCGACCACATGCACCAGCCGATCGCCATGGCCGCGATCGACGCGGGCTGCGACGTCTACGTCGAGAAGTGCATGACGAACTCGATCCCCGAGGCGCTGGCGCTCGAGGAGAAGCTCGCGAAGTCCGACCGATTGCTGCAGGCCGGCTTCCAGCACCACCAGGACCACGTCTTCGACCTGGCGCGCAAGGCGATCGCGAACGGCGACATCGGCCGCGTGCACATGGTGCAGACGTTCATGAACCGCGCCGGCGAGACGG
>JAUHYB010000155.1 GCA_030426745.1 bacterium | reverse complement strand
CCGGCCGGAGAAGCGCAGCACCTGCCGGAGCGGTCCCAGGACCCGGCTCACGCGCGCCGCCCCGCGCTCGGTCGACCGACGACCATCACTCCGACAGGTCCACGCCGAAGCGCCGCAGCCACTCGTATCCGCCGCGCGCCTCGCACACGAGGCGATCGACGTCGACGTCGTCGTCCAGCATCCAGCGCTTCAGGCGCATGCGGTCGACGCCGCGCAGGTTCGTGCCCGCGTGCGTCGTCGCGGCGCTCGCGAAGCCCGCGTCGCGACAGGCGGCGACCGAGTCCTCGTTCCAGTCCCACGCGCGCCCGAAGGGGTACGCGAAGCTGACGGGGTCCACGCCCAGCTCGCGGCGCATCGCGGCGCGGCCGTCCGCGACCTCGCGCCGCTGCTCGTCGGCCGACAGCGTGGACAGCACCTCATGCGAGACCGTGTGGCCGCCGAGCTCCACGCCGGCCTCCGCCAGCGCCCGCGCGTCGTCCCACGACATGTACAGCGTGCGCAGCGGCGCGGCCGCGTCCTCCCCCAGGGCCGCCAGGACGGCGTCGAGCGCGCGGTCGCGGTCCGCGGCGTCGGCCTCGTACTTCAGCACGCGCTTCAGCCGGTACACCAGCCGGTCGCCGGTCGCGAGCACCGCGGTCAGCTTCGCGCGCGTCGCCTCGTCGCGCGAGTGCTCCAGGTACCCGCGCACGAGGTCCTCCGGCGTCGCGCGCGCCAGGATCGCGAAGTAGGTGTGCGACCAGTTCACGGGCCCGCCGTCCAGCGGGCGCGACTCCACGTAGATCGTCGCCGGCGCGTCGAGCTCGCGCAGCAGCGGCAACAGCGCCGTGCGGTTGTCCTTGTATCCGTCGTCCATGGTCAGCGCGACCATCGAGCGCCCCGGCTCGCCGCTCTCGAGGCGCCGCAGACCCTCCGACACCGTCACCAGGTCGCAGTCGCGCCGCACGCGCTCCAGCAGCGCCTTCAGCGTCTCGCGCCGGATCTTCATGTCGCCCGGCAGGAAGCCGTTCAACTCGTCCGACGTCACGCAGTGACCCGTCAGGATCGTCAGCCGCCTCGGCACGCGCCGGTTCGTGATTCGCCCGACGAACGTCCGCGCCACCACCCGCGCCCAGGCGTCGCGCGCCCACATCTTCAACCGGTGCTTCATCCGCCCATCGCCTCGTCGTCGCGGTCGCCGTCCGTGAAGTACCAGCGCGTCGTCTCGCGCGCCGCGGCGACCAGCGGGTGGTCCGCGTCGTGCGGGTGCAGGATCACGATCAGGTGGTTGTCGGCCTTCGGCGGCTGGAATCCGCAGCGCTGCAGGCGGTCCTGCCACCACGACCCGTCGATCGCCGTCGCGCGCACGTACGACGCGCCGGCGGCCTCGAGCGCGTCGAGGCCCGCCGAGAGCAGCGCCGCGCGCGCCGCGTCGTCCGGCGCGAGCACGTCGACCAGGTAGCCTGCGGCCTCGCCCGCGGTCGGCGGCTCGACGACGACGTAGCCGGCGAACGCGCCCGCGCCGTCGTATGCGCCCAGCGCGCGGTGGCGGCCCGACGGGTTGCGCAGGAAGCGCCAGGTCAGGTAGTCGGCGTCGCGCCGCACCATCCACGCGAAGTCCGCCTCGACGCGCGCGGACAGGTCGTCGACCTCGGCCGGGAAGCGCTCGAGCGGCGCGACTACCCAGCTGGATCCGGCGCGCGCGCGCAGCTTGCGGCGCGCCGCGCGACCGCGCATCGCGGCCAGCGGGACGGACCACGCCGCCCAGCGCCCGTCGACCAGCCGCGCCGCGCGGCTCGCCGCGTCCGCGCGCAGCACCAGCGTCCACGGCCGCACGCGCCCCACCGTCTCCCAGCCGAGCTGCTGGAAGATGTGCGCCGACCGACGGTTCGGCAGCCCGAAGGCCAGCGGCCAGCCCAGGCGCGCCGTCTCGCCCATGCAGGCGCGGTCGAGGCCGCTGAAGATCCCGCGCTTGCGCCAGTCGGGGTGCGTCATCACGTCGCCGGTCTGGCCGACGGCGGCGCCCTGGTCGCGGCGGCCGCCCGGCACGGCGAAGCGCGGCGAGCAGGCGTAGCCGCAGACCCCGTCCGCGGCGTCGACCCCGCCGCCCTCACGACGGTCCCCGCCGACCGGCCGCGCCAGCAGGCTGACCGCCGCGCCGTGCGGGTTCTCGTCGTAGCGCCAGGCGAGGTGCCGCGCCTCCACGCGCTTCTGGAAGCACGCGTTGAACAGCCGCGCCTGCTCCGCCCGGTCCCCCGGGCCGCACAGCGCGGTCTCGAACTCGCCCTTCGTCGTCTCGGCGCTCGGCGTCATCGCAGCGACCACCCTACGGCCACGAGGGCTCGACGGGAACGCCCTGGCGCGGTCCGGGGGGAACGATCCACGGCCGCCCCGCGCGTGCGTCGCGGAGCGGCCGTGGATCGAGTCGCCGCGCGCGGCGGCGACGAACACCGGGAGCGTCCCGGCGAGCGCCCGCTCAGGCCGTCTCGCGCGCGTGGACGTTGCTGCTCTGCGGCGGCGGCACCAGGCCGAACGCGCGGCCAAGGCGCTTGCGTCCGTACACCGGGTTCTCCAGGTAGTAGAGCATGCGCTCCATGAACCGGCGCCCGCGCTGCGAGTAGCCGTAGTACCACTTCTCGTAGGAGCGGACCATGTTCTTGCGCATCTCCTCCAGCTCGAGCTGCGTGAAGTGCTCGTGCTTGTACGCCGAACGGTTCGACGACACGTAGTTCTCGCGCAGGTCCTCGACGTCGATGTTCGCGAGGTAACCGTCCCACGACTCGGTGCCGACCAGGGGGTTGAACACCGACACGCGGACCAGGTCGGGACCGGCCAGGCGCAGGACCTTCTCGGTCTCCTCGATGTCCTCCTTGGTCTCGCCGGGGCTGCCGACGATCAGGTAGACCTTCGCCCAGATGCCGGCGCGGCGCGTCATCTTCGCGGCCTCGACGATCTGCTCCGGCGTCAGGTCCTTCTTGAGGACGTCCAGCATGCGCTGGCTGCCCGACTCCCAGCCGTAGTAGATGCGGCGGCAACCGGCGCGGTGCATGTGCTTCAGCAGCGGGTAGTCGACGCAGTCCGCGCGCGTGTTCGCGATCCACTCGAACTTCAGGCCGCGGCGGATGATCTCGTCGCACATCTCGTGGATGCGCTTCTTGCGCAGCGTGAGGATCTCGTCGACGAACAGCACCACCCCGGGGTTGTACGTCTTCACGATCGACTCGAGCTCGTCGACGATCAGCTCCGTCGAGCGCACGCGGAACCCGCGCCCCGTCAGCTCCTTCTGGCAGAAGATGCATTTGAAGGGGCAACCGCGCGTCGTGAAGATGTACGCGAGGCGCTCGGGGTTGAGCTTGAAGAAGGTCTCCATCGGCAGCAGGTGCCGCGCGGGCATCGGCAGCTCGTCGAGCTTCTTGATCAGCGGCGGCGCCGGGTTGTCGATCCACAGCTCGCCGTCCTTCAGCGCGGCGAGTCCGGGGACCTCCGCGAGCGCCTTCTCGTCGTTGCCCTCGAACGCCTCGAGGAACTGCGGCAGCGTCTCCTCGCACTCGCCCTTGATGACGTAGTCGAAGTGACCGGAGTCCAGGAAGATGCCCTGGTCGACGGACGCGTGCGGGCCGCCCATGACGGTCGTCTTGCCCTGCTCCTTCGCGTACTTCGCCCAGGCGATCGCGCGGCGGATGTTCGGCGTCAGCGCGCCGAAGCCGATCACGTCGTTCCGCTCGATGGCGGCCTTCATCTCCGAGTCGGTCAGGATCCGCTCGTCGGCCAGCTCGATCGGGTGGCCGGCCTGCTCGACGGCGGCGCCCAGGTAGGTGAGCCCCAGCAGCATGGCCAGGGGGTCCTCTTGGACGTGCGGCTTGACGTAGGTCAGGAGCGTCTTGCGCATGGTGTAGCGGTTCGGGGGGAACGGGTCGGCGGTGGAGGTCTGGGCCAGGAACTCGCAGATGCGGCCTCGCGGTCCGCCGAGCGTCAAAATCTACCCCCCACGTCAGGTTCTGGCAACGCGAGAGGGCCTCGCGGGGGCGTCGTGGGCGATCTTCGGCGGCCATTCCACCCCCGGCGCGGGGCCCCTGGGAGAAGCGCCCGTGAAGCTCCGGCGGGTCCCCGGGCGCCGCCGCGGGGCTGTCCGGGTGCTATCGACCGCCGGGGCCGCCCGACTCCAGCCGCAGGCGGGCCGCCTCGCGGGCCAGGTCGTACTCGGCCAGGAATTCGTCCGTCAGGCGGTCGATCGTGAAGCGCTCCTCCAGCCGCCGCCGCCCGGCCTCGCCGCGGGCCCGGGCCAGCGCGGGGTCCCGCAGGAGCTCCGCGATCGCCTCGGCGTAGGCCGCGATGTCGAAGGGGTTCTCGATCGCTCCCGTCTCGCCGTGGACGACCACCTCGCGGCTGCCGCCGAAGGTCGTGGCCACGACCGGCTTCGCGTGCTCCATCGCCTCCAGGTTCACCATCCCGAAGGTGTCGAAGCAGATCGAGGGCGTGACGAAGACGTCGGTGGCGGCGTACGCGGCCTGCAGCTCGTCGCCGTCCAGCCAGCCGACCGGCACGACGCGATCCGCGACGCCCAGCTCGCGCGCCAGCGCCTCGAAGCCGTCGCGGTAGATCTGCTCGCGCCCCATGACCATCAGGCGCAGCTCGGGGAACTCGGGCGCCAGGCGCGCCAGCATCTTCAGGAGCTGCGCGACGCCCTTCTGCTCGTGCAAGCGCCCGCCGATCGCGATCACCTGCTTGCCGGCGAGTCCCCGCGACGCGCGGAAGGCCTCGACCGCCGCGGCGTCCGGCAACTCGTCGCGGCGACGCAGCGCGTTGTGCACGGTGCGGTCGACGCGGATGCCGTTGGCGGAGATCGCGCGCCCCAGCTCTTCGGAGACGACGGTGAAGCGGTCGACGTCGCGCTCCAGCACGCGGCGGATGCGCGCGTTGCGGCCCGGCGCGAAGCGCAGGCGCTGGCACGGGATGCACTTCGACCAGCGCGCGGGGTAGTCGCGGTCCAGCCCGCCCTGCTCCTCGCCGCCGTGGAAGCACGTCAGCTTCTGGTAGCAGAAGGTCATCACGTCGTGCGCCGTGAACACGACGCCCGCGCCGCTCTCGCGCGCCGCCGTCAGGCTGGCGTAGCCGAGGTGCGTGTGGATCAGGTGGCTGTGGACGACGTCCGGGCGGAAGTCCCCCAGCACGGCGCGCACGTCGGCGCGCACCCGCGGGTTGTCGATCGACACCCAGCCGCGGAAGCGCAGCGGATAGTCGGACACCGCGTGGAAGACGCGCGTGCCCTCGATCTCGGTCCAGCCGCGCCGGTCCGGATCCTGCGTGACGCTCATCACGGCGGCTTCGTGCCCGCGCTCGCGCAGGCAGGCGGCGTGCTGGTACATCTGCCGGATCGACGAGCCGATGCGCGGATCCGACAGCTCGTTCAGGAAGAGGACCCGCACGCCTCCACCTCCTCCGTCGCGTCGTCACCGACGCCGCCGTCCGACTCGTGGCCGTGCCAGATCCCGCGCTCCTTGTGCCGGTTCAGGAACCAGGTGATGTACGCGAGGTGCACGAGCACCCACGAGAAGTACAGCGACAGGCCCCACGCGGTGCCGGTCTTCGGGATCGTCAGGATCAGGTACACGTTCGTCGGGATCGTGATCGCCGCGCCGAGCACCGTCAGCCAGATCCACGCCTTGATCTGGTTCGACACGATGTAGAAGGAGTCCACCGCCGACGCGAAGGCGAAGGGGATGTAGCCCAGCGCCAGGATGCACGCGAAGGTGAACACCGGGTCGGAGAAGTCCTCGGGGAACAGGGTCCCCACCAGGATCGGGATCACCGGCAGCGCCAGCAGGATCGCGCCCGAAATGATCCCGCCCGTGATCAGCGTGACGCGCGCGAACAGGCGCCGGAAGGCGTCCATGTCCTTCAGGCCGGCGAGCTCGCCGAGCGCGGGCAGCACGGTGCGCGTGACGCCCTGCGCGAGGCCCATCGGGACCTCCATGATCTTCTGCGCGATGTGGAAGTAGGTGACCCACCGGGCCCCCGCGGCGAACAGCAGGATCAGGCGCGGGAAGACGTTGCCGAACAGCGACTGGCCGTTCTTCAGGAGCGCGATGCGCAGGCCCTGGCGGATGCCCTGGCGGACCTTGATGTCGCGCGCGCGGGCGACGATGTCGCGCACGCCGGGCAGCGGGTACGGGCCGTCGTCGTGGCGCGCCTCGCGGTACAGCTCGATCGCCAGGATCGACCCGACCGCGCCCGCCGCGATCATCCCCAGGATCGCGCCGACCGGCGACCCGGTGACCATCGCGCCCAGGATCACCAGGTAGAAGCGCACGACCTCGTGCCCGTTCTCGAGCTGCGCCAGGAAGCGCATGCGGCGCGTGCCCTGGAAGGCCACGGCGGCGACCAGGCGCGGCGCTTCCAGGATCGGCAGCGCGCACAGCCAGCCGGCCCAGACCCAGATGCGGTGGTCGTCGTAGGACGAGTCGCGGTTCGCGGAGAAGAAGTCGGTCAGCGCGGGGAAGCGCTCGAAGAACGGGCCGATCGCGCGGCCGACCTCGGCCAGCACGAAGTCCATCTTCGGCAGCAGGAGGAAGCCGAAGGCGAGCAGGCCGATGCCGTACAGCACCAGCACCTTCGCCATGAACGCGATCCAGCCGGCGCTCTTGTACGTGTTGCCGCGCGCGGCGGCCGCGGCGACCTGGCTGGCGGTCGCCTGCGCGACGCCGAGGTTCACCAGGAAGTAGAACAGGGCCTGCAGCGCGACCGCGGAGATGAACAGGCCCTGGCCCTCCGCGCCCAGCAGGAAGGCCAGCGCGATCGCGGACGCCGCCTGGCTGAAGCGGTTCAGGAAGCCGGCGAACTGCAGCGTCGCCGCGTCGCGGACGAACTTGTTCCGCAGGGTGCCCAGGAGGCGCTTCATCGCGCCAGCACCTCGTCGTACAGCTCGAGCACCTTGGCCGCGTTCTCGTCCCAGGACGCCGAGCGCGCGTGCGCCAGGCCGTTCGCGCCCAGGCGCCGCAGGAGGTCCGCGTCGGCCAGCATGTCGCCCAGCGCGGCGGCCGCCGCGTCGACGTCCGGCGCGACGAGGCGCCCCGTCACGCCGTCGACGATCGCGTCCTCGGCCCCGCACTCCAGCGTGCCCAGCGCCGGCGTCCCGCACGCCGCAGCTTCCAGGTAGACGATGCCGAAGCCCTCGAACCCGCCGTCCGCCGCGGTGACCGGCGTGTGCACGAAGACGTCCGCGCGCTGCAGCAGGTCGACCTTCTCGTCCTCGGAGACGTTGCCCAGGAAATGCACGCGGTCCGCGCAACCGGCGTCCGCGGCCATGCGGCGCAGGCGATCCTCGTAGTCGTCGCCGGACAGCCCGCCGACGATGAAGTGGTGCAGCTCGGGGTGCGCGGGCGCGCAGCGCAGCCAGGCGGCGAGCGCCAGGTGGTGGCCCTTGCGCTCCTTCAGCTCGCCGATGCCCAGCGTGAAGCGCGCGCCCGACCACGGCGTGTCGGCGAGGTCGCGGCGCTCCGCGTAGTGCTCCGCGTCGACCGCGTTCGGGATGACGCGCACGTCGCGCGCGACGGGGTCGTCCTCCCCCAGCACCTCGACCAGCCGCCGGCGCGTGTAGTTCGACACCGAGATCATCCCGGCGAAGCGCGCGTAGGTGCGGCGCGCGCGCGCGGCGTAGCGCTCGGACAGCAGCGGCTGGATCGTGTACGTCCCGTGCCCGGTGGCCACGCACGGCCGCCCGGCGATCCGCGCGGCCTGCAGCGCCAGGTCGTTGTGCGGGAAGTCCTTGATGGCGTGGACCAGGTCGGCGCGACGCGCGGCGGCGACGACGCCCGGCAGGCAGCGCAGGCGGTTGGCCAGCGAGCGCGCGGGCGTCATGTAGTAGAAGTAGTCCGGCGGCAGGCCGACGCCGACCCGCCAGTGCGCGGGGACCGCGTCCGAGGTCGGCCGGTGCTTGCGCGCGAGCAGGACCTCCACCTCCAGGCCGGGACGCAGGCGCTCCATGGCCCGGACCAGGCGGATCGTGTAACGCCCCACCCCGTCGAGGTCGGAGAGGGAGTCGGTCAGGAAGAGCGCGCGCATGCCGGGGGGAGGGTGACGCGCATCCTAGCAGCACGAGGAGCGGGTCTCGCGCGCGGGGACGGCGCAGATCCTCGATCGGCAGCGCGGGCGGGGAAAGTACGGAGCCGGGCTCGTTTTTTC
>JAUHYB010000654.1 GCA_030426745.1 bacterium | reverse complement strand
AGGCGGGCGTCGCGCCGGTCCCGGGTCGTGTTCCAGTCCTCCTCGGTCGCCTCGAGGCGCACGAACAGCGCCTCCGTCTGGTCGCGCGGCAGCCAGTCGATGTCGACGGCGGGCGCGTCGGGCCAGCGCGGCTCGTCGTCGCCGCGGTGCAGCTGTGCGGCGGAGGCGGGGGGCGCCGCGGCGACGGCGCAGAGGAGCAACGTGAGGAGCGCGAACCACCCGCGCGGCGGACGGCGGAGCTCGAGGATCGGGAGTCGCATGGGGGGTCGGTCGCGGCGCCGGGAGCGCGCTCGCCGCGACGATTCTACACGCGCTCCCGAGCGCGCAGGCGCGCCCGCCGCCGTCCCGGATCCGCGCCTCCGCCCCCCGCGGGCGATTCCAGGCGCCGCGGCGGCACGCTACCCTCCAGAACTCCGGCCCGACGGTCGATCGCTCCCTGTCGGGACCGCCGCCCGACCGCCCCTCCCCCCGACGCCGACCGCCGACCGCCCACCGCATGACGAAGCAGCCCAGCACCTTCGCGCGCGAGGTCCGCGGGATCGCCGGGCACGGCGCGCTGTACGCGATCGCGGCGCTGGCGTCGCGCTGCATCGGGTTCCTGATGATCCCGGTGTACACGCACCACATCGACCCGGCGGGCTACGGCGTGCTGGAGATGGCGCAGCTCGTCACCGAGGTCACCGCGATGGTCTTCGCGTTCGGCCTCGCGAACGCGGCGATGCGCTTCTACGCGCAGGCCGGCGAGGACGAGGCGGCGGCGAAGCGCGTGATCAGCACCGCGCAACTCTCGGCGCTGGCGGCGGGCCTGGTCGGCTCGGTCGTCCTGTTCCTGGCCTCTTCGGCCATCGCGGAGCACCTGTTCGACGGGCGGCCGACGCGGCTCGTGTGGTACCTCGCGGGTTCGACGCTGGGCGCCGGCATCTCCGGCATCCCGCTGGCGTACCTGCGCATCAAGGAGCGCTCGAAGACCTACGTCGGCGTGTCGCTCGGTCAGTTCGTCGCGGGGCTGACGCTGAACATCCTGTTCGTCGTCGTGCTGGAGATGGGGGCGGAGGGCGTGCTGCTGTCCGGCCTGATCACGCAGCTGGGCTTCGGCCTCTTCCTGACGTCGGCGACCCTGCGCGAGGTCGGCTCGTCGTTCGCGCGGCCGGTGCTGGGGCAACTGGCGCGCTTCGGCGCCCCCTTGCTGCTGTCGTCCGCCGGCACGATGTTGATGACGACCGGCGACCGCTTCATCGTCAAGGAGCTCGCCGGCCTCGACGAGGTCGGCCTGTACGGCCTCGGGTACAAGCTGGGCTTCATCGTCCAGCTGCTGATGGTCGGCCCGTTCTTCCTGGTCTGGCAGCCGCGCTCGTACGCGATCGAGAAGGACCCGGCGGCGCGCGAGGTGTACGCCCGCGTCTTCACGCTGTTCTTCGCGCTGCTGGTGTTCGGCGCGACGTGCTTGAGCGTCCTGGCCCGCGACATGGTCCAGGTGCTGGCCAAGTCCGACTACCACTCCGCGTGGCAGTACGTGCCGTGGATCGCGTTCGCCTGCGTCTGCAACGGCGTGCAGGTGTACTGCCGCATCGGCATCTTCCTGAAGGGCAAGACCGAGCAGATCGGCGTCATCATGCTGGTGACCGCCATCGGCGCGCTGACGGCGTCGTGGTTCGCGACGGGCGCGTACGGCGCGAAGGGAGCGGCGATCGTGACCTTCTC
>JAUHYB010000653.1 GCA_030426745.1 bacterium | reverse complement strand
GCCGTCTTGATGCCGCGGATCACGGGCAGCGCCATGACCTCCTCGGCGAAGTCGGCGTAGACGTTCAGCATGCGCGTCACCTCTTCCGACGCGTCCTCGTGCGTGGCGTGCGCCGTGTGGCCTTCCTGCCACAGGAACTCACCGGTGCGCAGGAACAAGCGCGTGCGCAGCTCCCAGCGCATCACGTTCGCCCACTGGTTGATCAAGAGCGGCAGGTCGCGGTGCGAGTCGATCCACTTCGCGAAGAAGTGCCCGATGATCGTCTCCGACGTCGGGCGGATGCAGTACTTCTCCTCGAGCTCCTTGCCGCCGGCGTGCGTGACGATCGCGAGCTCGGGCGCGAAGCCCTCGACGTGCTCGGCCTCCTTCTCGATGAAGCTCATGGGGATGAGCAGCGGGAAGGCGGCGTTCTTGTGGCCCGTCTCCTTGAAGCGCCGGTCCAGGTCGGCCTGCATCTTCTCCCAGATCGCGTAGCCGTGCGGTCGGATGACCATGCAGCCGCGGACGACCCCCGCGGCTTCCGCGAGCTCGGCCTGGGCGATCACGTCCTGGTACCACTGGGAGTAGTCGTCGGCGCGGGGGGTGATGCGTGCTTCCGCCATCGGTTTCCTGTCGTCGTCGCGCGCCCCGTACGGGCGCGAGGGGCGGGAGAGGGTAGTGGAGGCCCCGCGAGGGCACCAGCCCGCGCGGGCCGTTCGCGGACCCGCCGCCCTCGGAATGGTCGGATTCGAGGGCTTGGGATAGAGTTCGGCCCGGACCACGAACCGCCCCGCGCGACCCGCGCGGGCGCGCCGCCACCCCCAGCCCCGGACAGGACACCGAACCGTGACCGAGACCCAGGTCGACATCACCCTCGAGATGACCATGGAGGAGATCCTCCGCAAGGTCCCCTCCGCCCAGCGCGCGCTGTTCCAGCGCTACCACGTCGGCGGCTGCTCGTCGTGCGGCTTCCAGCCGACGGACACGCTCGAGAAGGTCTGCACGGACCACAACCTGCTCGACACCAGCGGCGTCGTGCAGACGATCGTGAACTCGCACGAGACCGACCAGCGCATGCAGGTCGAGCCGTCGCAGGTGAAGGCCTGGCTCGACGCCGGCGAGGACTTCTCCTTCATCGACGTGCGCCCGGCCGAGGAGATCGCCATCGCGTCGATCGCCCAGGCGGAGCCGCTCGACTTCAACGACTCCGAGCGCTACATGCAGCTGCCGAAGGACCGCAAGATCGTCTTCTCGTGCCGCTCCGGCGTGCGCAGCCTGGACGTCGCCAGCTACTTCCTCGGCCACGGCTTCACGCAGGTCTACTCGATGCGCGGCGGCATCCTCGCCTGGAGCGACCAGGTGGACCCGTCGATCCCGAAGTACTAGGAGAGGGCGCCCGCGGGCCCTCGCGGGGGTCGAGTGGACAACGCCCGGACCCGCGGATACAGTTTTCGAACATCGGTTCGCCTCCCTGCCAAGGCGGCCGATCGGGGCGCCCTCGGGCGCTCCCGCGCCGGAGCCGATCCTGCCAGACGCTCCCGGCGCGCCGGCGAGGGTTCCTGCCGCCCTCGGCCGGCCAGTCGTCCGGTGTCCGACATCAGGAACGACCCACGCGGAGTCGTCTCTTCGGAGACGACTCCCTTTTTCGTGGGCGCGGTCGGTAGCGGGAAAGTTCGGAGCCCGGCTCGTTTTTTCACCGGCGCGCGGTGCGCGGCGGCCGGCGCCGAAG
>JAUHYB010000154.1 GCA_030426745.1 bacterium | reverse complement strand
GCGCGGACCCCACGACCCGCTTGTCGCATGTCCCGGCCGGCCGCATCGACGTCACGGTGCGCGGTCGACTCGCGGACGGCTCCTGGGTCCGCACGACACGAACGATCACGTGCGAAGCGGGAACGTCGCGCGACGTTACGCTCGTGCTCGACGCCGCGCCGCTGCGCACCTACCGCGTCTTGTTGCCGGCGGACGGAACCATGGACGACGAGGCGCTGCACCTCGCCGTGCTCTCCGGCGGCGACGACCGAACCGTGGTTCGCAGCTGGCCGATCGGCGATCTCGAGCGCACCGCGCGCGCAGATGCGTTCGAACTCTCGACCGATGCGGTGTTCGAGCCGTCCGGCGCGCGCTTCCTGGCCGTCCTCCCGTCCGGTCGCTTCGTCGCGTTGCCCGACGACGCGCGCGGCGAGGTCGTGCTCGACCTGCGCGATGCCCGATCCGGCGCGCCGGCGGTCGACGTCGCGTTCGTCGTGCGTGACGCCCGAGACGGCGGGCGCCTCGAGGTCGCCATGCTGCGCGTGCGCCGCGTCGCAGACGAACACGGGGTCGCGCTCGTGCCGACCCGCGACGTCGTCGGCGCGGTCGCCCCGGACTTCGACGCGCTGCGCGCGGACGGTCGGTGGTTCCGCGAGCTCGAGCCGCTGCGCCCGGGACGCTACGTCGGCACCGCGGGATCAGCCGGCTACTGGGCCGCGCCGGTGGCCTTCGACATCACGGCGGACAGCCGGACGGTCGAGCTCACGCTCGAGCGCGGCGCGGTCTTGTCGCTCGCCTTCACCGGCGAAGGGAAGCACTGCATGCCCACCGACGAGTTCCTCGCGCGGCTGCGCGTCCGGGACGCGCGCGGCGCATCCCTGACCGATGGAGTGACGTTCGAGCGAGCGGTGCTCCGCCACACCTTCACCCTCGACGCCGACGGACCGGCGCACCTGGACCTTCCGCTCGTCTCGGACTGGGTCGCCGAACCCGACGACCTGACCGTCGACCTACGCCGCGGCGCGACCGTGCACCACGTCGTCCGCCTGCGGCGACGCTGAACCGCGATCCGACCGCGCCTCCTCCCAAGAAAAGTCCGCGCCCGTCCCGCTCCGCGCACCCGATCCGTCCCACCGCTGGCATCGGACGCGAGATTCGGCTCGTCCGCGCTCATCCGTCGTTCACAAAAAGGGCTGAGATCCGCCCCCCGCGTCCGATGGGGGTCGGAGACATGCGCGTGAACGAGACCAACGAGAGAGACGAGACCCCCGTCGCGACGGCCGTGCAGGTCGTCTCCGTCTGGAACTCCTGGGTGCAAGTGCGCTTCCCCGACACGGGGGAGACGACCTGGGTGAACCTGGAAGAGACCCCTTACGCGGAGACGAGCGCGCCCCGGCAATAGCCGACCGCCGTCGCGAACAGAGACCCCATCCCGTCCGGGCCTCCGTTCCCCCTCGCCGGGGGCGGCGGCCCGGATCTCGTTGGTGCGCGGGGCTCGGGTGTCGTTGGTGCGCGGCGCGGATCCGCGCGGTGCGCCGTGTCGCGGATCTCGCCCGTGCGCGGCAGCGCGGGCGGAGGATGCCCGGCGCGCGCGTCGCCGCCGCGCGTCCCCCGGTCTCGCCGGCCTTCGAACGCGCGCGGCGCGCCGCGCTCTCCGGACGCCCCGGCTCCCTCGCGCAGCCTTTACGCTTTCCTACCGTAGAGCCGGAATCCTGCCGCCCTAGTCCTGGTGGAGGCGCCGCGCGGGCGTCGTCTCCCCTCCCCACGGCGGATCCCCCATGCTCTCGTCCCGCACGCACTCGCGGCTCGCGCTCCTCGCGGCCCTCGCTCTCGGCGCCTTGCTGTTGCTGGCCGCGCCGTGGAGGTCCCTGCGCGCCTCCGACGACCTCCACGCCGCCGAGCGCGTCGACCCGCACCACCGCTGGCACCTGCCCGGCGGCGACTGCTCCTGCGCCGCGCACGGCGCCGCGGCGCGGGTGATCCGCCGGCGGTCGCGAGCGCTGGACAGGGCCCGCGCGATCGATTCCGATTGAGGGGCCGCGGGGCCCGCCCGCGGTCCTCATGGCTCGCCCTCCGCTCGACCCGGCGACGCGCCGACGGCGCCGCGCCCTGGCCGCGCTCGCGCTCCTGGCGCCGGTGCTCGCGGTCGTGTGGTTCGCCCGGCAGGTCGGCCGGGACGGCGGCGGCGAAGCGCTCGCGCGCCCGGACGCCGTCGCCGACGCGCCGCCGATCCGCGACGACCGCCTCGCCGCGCCGACGACCGCGTCGCCCGCGCGGTCGTCGCCCCGCGCCGACGCGCGCAGCGCCGTCGAGCCCGCGCGAGGACCGGAACGACCGCCCCTCGGCGCTCCGGACACGATCCGCCTGAGCGTCCTCGACGCGGAGACCGGCGAACCGATCCCCGACGCCCGCGTCCGGCGCGTCGACGTCGCCGCGGTCCACCCGGAACACCGCGACGCGCACCGCGCCGCCCTGGGCGACGGGTCGTGGGTCTTCACGCCGGAGCTCGGCGACCTGCCCGGATCCCACGTGCTGCGGCTGCCCTTCGTCGCGCGCGGCCCCTCGCCGCTCGAGGTCCCCGCGCGCGCGCAGAGCCAGCTGTGGATCGACGCGCCCGGCCGCGGCTGGGCGCGCATCACGCTCCACTCCGCCTGGCCCGCGGACGTGACGGTCCGGCTCCGGGCCGCGGCGACCGTCGACGTCGTCGTGAACGGCGCGCAGGACTACGCCCGCGTCTTCGTGACGATCTCGGCGCGGCGCGCGGAGGGCAGCTTGCGATCGGGCGTGAAGCGACCCGCGACGAACGGCCGCGCGAGCTTCGACGGGCTGGGCGACGGGACGTACCGCGTGCGCGCGGACGGCTTGCTGCAGGGCGGCCAGGTCGACGTCGCCGAGACCGAGCTGGTCCTCTCCGCCGGCGAGCGGCGCGCCGTCGTGCTGGACCTCGTCACGACCTGGGGCTCGCTCGGCGTGCGCCTGCGCGACCCGTCGGGGACGACGGACGACGCCGCGCCGCTGGACGTCCGCTACGTGCCGATGCGCGACGATCGACGCGGGGCCGAACGGCTGGTGCTGGAGCGCGACGCGGGCGTCCTCGCCCCGTCCGTCCACCGCACGGCCGAGCCGATCCACGTGCCCGCCGGCGACGGCGAGCTCGTGATCGCGCCGCACGGCGTCCGCGTGCCGGTGCGCGTCCACCCCGGCCCGACGACCTGGATCGACGCGGACCTTCCGGAGCTGGCGCGGCGCACGATCCGCTTCCACGACGTCACGCGCGACGCCGCCTGGACCGGGCACTTCACCGTGCTGCGCTGGGACGAGGACGAGAGCCGTCGCGACGTCGAACCCCTGATGCAGCTCTTCGCCGGGCGCGACGGAGGCCGCACGACCGCGCGCTGGCCCGCGACCCGCTTCCTGATCGCCTTGCCCTCCGACGTCCGCTGGGTCGACCCGGGCCAGGCCTACTGGGCGAACGGCGCGGCGATGCCCGATGAGCTGGTGGTGCAGGTGATGGCGGTGGGCGTCGATGACCTGCGCCCGCTCGAGCCGGACGAAGGCACGGTCGTGAGGCAGGTGCGTCCGGACGGCTCCGTGAGCAGCGACGGGAAGGGGGACCGCCGATGAGCGGGGCAGCGAGACGGACGGGGGCCGCGCGCCGCGGGATCGTGGTCGCGCTGCTCTTCGGGGGGCTCTTCGCCGCGGTCTGGTTCGCGCTGGGCCGCGCCGACGAGCAGCGAGCGCACGGCGTGCTCGGACCGGACGCGCGGGCCGCCGCCGTCGAGGCGCCGCGAGGCCGGCTCGCGCCTCCCGAGACGCCCGACCGTCCGCACGCCGACGCCCACCGCTCGGCGGCCGTTCCGACCGTGGTGCCGGTCCACGCGGACACGATCCGGCTGGACGTCGTCGACGCGATCACCGGTCGCGCGCTCGCCGACGTGCGCGTCCAGCGCGCGCCGCTCGCGTCCCCGCCCGCGACCGACGCCGCGCCGCGCGGAGCCGACGACCCCGGCGAGGCGGACGACTGGACGCTGCTCACCACGCACCGACGCGCGCCGACGACCGTCACCGCGCGCCTCCCCGTCGTCGCCGCGGGCGCGTCGCCGCTCGAGGTGCGCGTGTCCCCCGGTTCCGACCTCTTCATCACGGCCGACGGACACGGCCACGCTCGCATCGCGATCCTCCGAGCATGCCCCGAGCGCGTCACGGTGCGCATGCAGCCTTCGACGCGACTGGAAGTGGTCATCGACGAGCCCGCCGACTACACATCGATGCTTGTGACCTTGACGCGCGATGGTGAAGGGCCCGCCTATCGCGAACGTCGCTCCGCGCGCAATGGGCACGCGTACTTCACCGACTTGCGGCCGGGGATGTTCCGCATCGTGGCGGACGGCGTACGGCGAACCGGCGACGTCGAGCGCGCGGTACAGCGGATCGAGGTCTTCCCCGGCGAACGACGCGTGGAGCGGCTCGACTTCCAGCCACGCTACGGCGAGCTCTCGCTGCGACTCCTGGAACCGGTCGTCATTCAGGGGGGATCCGCGTTCACGCACGTCGTCATCCAGTCGCTGGACGAGCGGGCTGACTCCCCGGAGCGCTGGAATCGCGTCACCGCGTGGGTGCACGAATCGACATCGCGGGGTGACCGGGTGCACGAGACCGAGGCGCCGCTGCGCCTGCCCGTGGGTCGGACGCAACTCACGGTCATGCCGCATGGCACGCGACTCCACGTGGAGCTCGCGGCGAACACGATTTCGCGGGTGGACGAAGCGCTGCCGGCCCTGGCGCGTCGGCGCATCGTGGTGACCGATGTGCTGAGCGGTGAGCCTGTCGGCTGTACGATCCGCTTGGACCTGTTCGAAGGCCTCGAGGGTGGGTCGAGTCTCACCGTCGGGTTCCTCCAGAGCGACCGCGAGACCGGTGTCGTCGAGAGCTGGTTCCCCGACGCCCGGTTCCGGCTGTCGCCCGACGAGACGGACCTCCTGTTCGACAGCACTCGTTTCGAGTGGGAGAACGGCGCCGCGATGCCCGAGGAACTCGCCCTGCAAGGTCGTCGACCGGAAGCCCCCGACCGCGAGAGCTGGGACAGCCCCGAGCTCCGGGACTTGATGCAGTGCGCCTTCCAGGAGCGGGAAGCGAACGTGCAGCCGGGGCGCTGAAGCGACGGCACGGCGGGACGAACGCATCGGCTCCGGCACGACTTTCGCACCGCACCCGTCGTCCGCCGCATCCCGCGCGCGGTTCGACCACGGAAGGAACCATGACTTCGCTGGCACCCCGCTCTCGATCGCGGCGCTCCCTTTTCCTCGCGCTCCTCGTCGCGACATCGGTGTTCCTCCTCGCGCTCACCCCGCTCGCCGGCAGTGCACTCGCGCTCGCCGCCGTGCGCCCGGCGCACGGTTCCGCCGTCGCCGCGCCCGGCGTTCCGTCACCGATTCGTCACGCGCACGCAGTCGAGCAGGGGGACGACGTCGTCCACGTCGAGGTGCTCGACGCGATCACCGGGCTGCCGGTGCGCGGTCTGCGCGTCCACCGGCGCGAGCGGGGCAACACCGACCTCGTCGCGGCGGAGTTCGACGATTCCGGCACGCTGGTCGTGCGGCGTCACCACGACGCCCGGTGGCGCCGCGTGCTCGACATGCCTGCCGAGGACGGCGGAGACGGCACCTTGCAGCTGTCGCGCCGCGCGGACACGCTCGCCTGCATCATTGCGGACGGATACCTGCCCGCCGCCTTCTTCCCCGACGCGACGTGCCCGGACGACGTCGTCGTGTTCCTGGAGCCCGCGGCGCGGCTCGAAGTCCGCTGGACCGGCTTGCCGCTGTACGAGCGACCGAACATCACGCCGTGGTTCACGACGTACTTCCCGCTCCTCGAGGAGGGCGAGCGCATCGACGCGACCACGGTCCGCTTCGAAGCGTTGCCGGCCGGCCCCGCGCGGCTGCGCGAGAGCGCGCGCGTCCGCTCGCAAGGCCTGACGTACGGCGCCGAGGCGGACGTGGAGCTCCGCGCCGGCGAGACCGCGTCCGTCACCCTCGACTTCACGCCGGTCGCCGCGGACCTCGACCTCGTCGTGCGCATGGAAGCGACGCACGCCGCGATGCAGCCGCCGAAGCGCGCACGTCTCCGGATCGGCGACGGCCCTGACGCGGAGGAGCGCCGCGTCGACCTGCGCTTCGTCGGTGCGGACGGCGACGCGTCCCTCTACTCCCCGGCCGATCCCATCAGCGTCGTCCCGGGACCACTGCACGTCGAGGTCCTGCCGCACGCGCGGACGTTCACTCGCGAGGTCGAGGCCCTGGAACCGACGGTGTGGACCGTCCACATCGAACCCGTCGCGACGTGCAGCGTGCAGGTCTGGGACGTGGTGAACGACCGGCCCTACGTCGGCGCCGTGTACGTACTGGACGCGGACGTGGCCGCGAGGATGCAGGACTGCGAACCGCTCTTCGGACCGGGACTTCACTTCGCGCACGACTGGATCGACCGCTTGCACGTCGATGAAGCGGGCCGCGCGGAGTGCCCGATGCCCAACGTCGACCTCCGCATCGTCTGTGACCCGGACACACTCGTGGTTTCGGGCGCGCTCGGCGACTTTCCCGCCGGCGCGGAGCGGCCGCGCATGCTGACGATCGACGTGCGACCGCTCTCGGGGCTGCACGTCCACGACGCGAACCCCACCGGCTTCACGGCGTCGCGGTGGTGGCTCGCGGACGACCTGGGCCGCGAAGTCCCAGCCGCGACTCGGCTGCGGCCGGCTTCCATGATGGGGATGGCGTACAGCTCGGACTACGCCGCCTTCGACGCCGAAGGACCCCACTGGCTGGTGCGGCGCGCGCAGGAGGAACGCGGGCTTCCGGAGCGCTGGTTCCGCGTGGTGCTCGCGCGCGACGAGACGACCCTGGCCGTCATGACGGCCGAGTGACTCCTCGCGCGCTGTTCGCCCCCCCCATGCCCTAGCCCCGGCGCCCTAGGCCCCGCGCCCTACGCCCCGCGCTTGCCGAACAGCGAGAAGTAGCGCCCCACCTTGCCCGCCAGGCGGCGCGGGCTGCGCAGCTCGCGCAGCAGGCGGTGCGGACGCAGGTAGAAGCTCTTGTAGGCGCCGCGGATCTTCTCCTCGATCTCCTCGGCCGTCATGTGCTCGTTGCCCTCGAGGGCGCGGAAGCCGGTCATTCGGGCGTAGTCGAGGTCGCGGTCGCCGGCGAGCATCTTGTGCAGCGGCGTGCCCGGGTAGGCGGTGACGGCGCAGAACTGCACCTGGTCGGGGTCGAGGCGGCGCACGAGCGCGAGGGTCTCCTCGACCATCGCGGGCGTCTCCTCGGGGAAGCCGATCATGCAGAACGCGCGCGTCTCGATGCCGTACTTGCGACAGGCGTCGAAGACGGACTGCGCCTGGTCGTGGTCGAGCAGCTTCGCGCCGCAGTGCTTGCGCTGGATCTCGTCGTTGCCGGACTCGACGCCCAGCGAGATGTGCGTGCAGCCGGCCTTCGCCATCTTCTCGAGCAGCTCGGGGTCGAGCACCTTCACGGCCGTCTCGCACTGCCACGCGAGGTCGAGCCCGCGTTCGAGGATGCCGTCGCAGATCGCGTGCACGCGGTCCTTGCGCGTCGTGAAGATCGGGTCGCGGAAGACGACGTGGCGGATGCCGTGGGTCCTGTGCAGGTCCTCGAGCTCGGCCAGCACGTGGTCCGGCGAGCGGAAGCGGAAGCGCAGGCCCTGCGCCAGCGTGTAGCCGCAGAAGGAGCAGTTCAGCGGACAGCCGCGCGACGACTTGACCGTCGTCACCGGACCGTCCAGGCCGGGGAAGTGGTACGCGCGGTTGTCGAGCAGGTGCCGCGCCGGGATCGGCAGCGCCAGCTCGTGCCGGCGACGCCCTCGAGCGACGCGCCGCTCGCCAGGCGCTCGACGATCTCCGCGACCGTCTCTTCCGGCTCGCCGCGCACGACGATGTCGACGGACTCGCCCTCGAACACCTCGGGCGTGGTGAACGTCACCTGGCTGCCGAGGATGCCGACCGGCTTGCCCGACTCGCGGCGCACGCGGGCCGCGAGGGCCAGGTCCAGCGACAGGCTGGTCGACGAGGAGTCGAAGCAGACGAAGTCCGGGCCCTCCGCCAGGATCGCCGCCGCCGACTGGTCGGGGCCCAGCCCGCGCGCGTCGGCGTCGTGGATCACGACGTCGTGCCCGGCCGCCTCGAGCACCGACGCGACGTGCGCCAGCTCGATCGGCGGGTACAGCAGGCCGGGGTTCACGGCCATGCCG
>JAUHYB010000153.1 GCA_030426745.1 bacterium | reverse complement strand
AAGCACTTCGACCGCTGGAGCCTCGACCTCGACTTCATCATCCGCGACCGCCTGTACGACGCGTACGACGAGACGCGCTTGCGCTTCAAGCCGCGCATCGGCCGCCAGTTCGGCCTGTACTGGACGCTGTTCACGGGCCTCTCGCTGGAGCGCGTCGAGGTCTCGGACCTGCAGCAGAACGTGCCGCTGCCCCCCGGCCTGATCGACCAGGAAGCGGCCGGCAAGCAGACGCTGAACTCGCTGCTGCTGGACGCCAGCTACCGCGACGTCGACAGCCGCCTGAACCCGCGGGACGGCGAGACCTTCTCGATCTACAACAGCCTCTACACGGACGCGCTGGGCAGCGACGCGACGTACTTCAAGACCGAAGCGTCGTACGACCTGTACTGGGTGATGGGGGACGAGACGACGGACGTGAAGCCCGGCTGGAAGTTCTCGACCGGCGGCGGCGTCGCGCTGCCCTACGGCGCGACCGACGACGTGCCGTACACCGAGCGCTTCTTCCTGGGCGGCTTCCGCACGCTGCGCGGCTTCGACTACCGCGGCGTCGGACCGAACGTCGGCGACACCGCGATCGGCGGCGAGACGATGCTGCGCGGCTCGCTCGAGTTCCGCTACCCGCTGTATTCGACGACGCGGCCCGGCACCTTCCGCAAGGCCGAGATGCTGCGATTCATCCTGTTCACCGACGCGGGCGTCCTCGACCCCGACCCCTTCGCGGTCGACCTCGACGAGATGCGCGCCTCGGTCGGCTTCGGCTTCGGCCTGACCGTGCCCTTCCCCCTGGTGCTGAACTTCGGCTTCCCGGTCCAGAAGGGCTCCGGCGACCAGCGGCAGGTCTTCAGCTTCAACCTGGCGTTCAACTAGACCGCCCCGGGCCCGACCGACGCGCGCCCCGGCTGCGGCGGCGCGCGCGGAGAGGCCGGCGACGGGCCGTCGAGGCCGCCGCGCCGATGACACCGCATGGGGCGCCCGGCTACACTGGCCGCCCCGCGCCCGCGCGAGACCGCGCGCCCCGGCGCCCGACCGAAACCATGCGCAAGAGGACCCTGAGCGAACTCGCCGAGCTGTGCGGCGCCACCCTGGAGGGTGACGGCGACCTGCCCGTGCGCGGGCCCGCCTCGCTGGACGAGGCCGGGCCGGAGGACATCAGCTTCCTGATCGAGGAGCGCCACATGGCGCGCTTCGAGGCGACCCGCGCCGGCGCGGTGATCGTGCCGCGCGCGTTCGAATCGCCGCGCGACGACCTGGCCCTGCTGCGCTCCGACGAGCCGAACCGCGCGTTCAGCGCCGTGGTGCTCGCCTTCGCCGAGGACTTCGCCGGGCCCGACCCCGAGCCCGGCATCCACCCGACCGCGCTGGTCGACGCGACGGCCGTGATCGGCGCCCGCACGCACGTCGGCCCGTTCTGCGTCATCGGACCCGGCGCGCGCATCGGCGAGGACTGCGTCCTGCACGAGCGCGTCAGCGTCCACGACCGCGCGGCGGTCGGCGACGGCACGGAGCTGCACGCAGGCGTCGTGCTGCGCTCGCGCGTGCGCGTCGGATCGCGCTGCGCGCTGCACCCGGGCGTCGTCGTCGGCGCGGACGGGTTCGGCTACGACCCCGAGCCGCCGACCGGCTGGCGCAAGGTGCCGCAGTGCGGCGGCGTGGCGATCGGCGACGACGTCGAGATCGGCGCGAACACCTGCATCGACCGCGGCCGCTTCGGCGACACGCGCATCGGGAACGGCGTGAAGATCGACAACCTCGTCCAGATCGGCCACAACTGCGTCGTGCAGGACAACGCGCTGCTCTGCGCGCAGGTCGGCGTCGCGGGTTCGACCACGCTCGGGCCGTGGGTCGTGGCCGGCGGCGGGGTGGGCTTCAACGGACACATCCACGTCGGCGCCGGCGCGCGCGTCGGCGGCAAGGGCGCGGTCTTCCACGACCTGGAGGGCGGCGTCGAGTACCTCGGCGAACCCTCGCGCCCGCGCGGGGAGTACCTGCGCGAGATCACGGCCCTGCGTCGATTGCCCGAGCTGCGCACGGTGGTGCGGCAGCTCGAGAAGCGGATCGCCGCGCTCGAAGGAGGACCTGAGTGACCCGCAAGCAACGGACGCTGCGCACCGCCGCGGAGTTCTCCGGCGTCGGCCTGCACAGCGGCGAGACCGTCCAGGTCCGCGTCCTGCCCGCGCCGCCCGACCAGGGCATCGAGTTCATCCGCACGGACATGCCGGAGTCGGATCCGATCCCGGCGCGCATCCAGTACCACTCCGAGAAGGAGCGGCGCACGCGGTTGCAGCGCGGCGCGGCGTCCGTGGAGACGGTCGAGCACCTGCTCGCCGCCTGCTCGGGCCTCGGCATCGACAACCTGACCGTCGAGATCTCCGGCCAGGAGCTGCCGGGCATGGACGGCAGCGCGCGCCCCTTCGTCGAGATGTTCCAGCAGGCCGGCCTGACCGACCAGCGGTCCGAGGCGAAGATCTTCCAGCTCGACAAGCCGGTGTACGTGCGCCAGGGCGACGCCAGCGTCGTCGCGCTGCCCGTCGAGACGCCGGGGTTGTCGCTGCAGTACGTCGCGTCCTTCGACGAGCCCGGCGTGACCGGCGGATCGTTCCAGGTCGACGTGACGCCCGAGAGCTTCGTCGACGAGATCGCGCCGGCGCGGACGTTCTGCCTGGCGTCGGAGGTCGAGGCGCTGAAGGCCGCGGGCCTGGGCAAGGGCGCGACGCGCGAGAACACCGTCGTCCTGGGCGACCCCGAGACGAAGATGCGCGTCGAGCACGAGCCGGTGCGGCACAAGCTGCTCGACCTGCTCGGCGACATGAGCCTGCTCGGCGCCGGCCTGCACGCGCACGTGATCGCGACCCGGTCCGGCCACCGCACCAACGCGGAGCTCGTCCGGCGCCTGTCGGACATGATGCAGCTGGCCGAGACGGGCGGCGTGATCCAGCGCGAGTCCGGCATGGACATCCGCGAGATCCTGCGGATGTTGCCGCACCGCTACCCGTTCCTGTTGATCGACCGCGTGATCGAGATCGACGGCTACAAGCGGGCGATCGCGGTCAAGAACGTCACGATCAACGAGCCGTTCTTCAACGGACACTTCCCGGACCGGCCGCTGATGCCGGGCGTGCTGCAGCTCGAGGCGATGGCGCAGCTCGCCGGCGTGCTGCTGCTGCGCAAGCTCGAGAACACCGGCAAGCTCGCCGTGTTGTGGGCGATCGACAAGGTCAAGATGCGCGGCGCCGTGACGCCGGGCGACCAGCTGCGGCTCGAGGTCGAGACGCTGAAGATGAAGGGTCAGACGGCGCAGGTCCGCGGCACCGGAACGGTGGCGGGGCGCGTCGTCTGCGAGGCGAACCTGATGTTCACGATGGTGGACGCCTGAGGGGCACAGATGGCGACGAAGATCCACCCGACCGCCGTGATCGCGCCCAGCGCCGAGCTGGGCCGCGACGTGCAGATCGGACCCTACGCCGTGATCGGCGGCGACGTAACGATCGGTGACGACACGCGCATCGGCCCGCAGGTCGTGATCGACGGCGCGACGACGATCGGCGCGCGCAACGTGATCGTGGGGCAGACCAGCCTGGGCGCCGCGCCGCAGGACTTCTCCTACCGCGGCGAGAAGACGCAGCTGCAGATCGGCGACGACAACCTGATCCGCGAGTTCGTGACGATCAACCGCGGCACGGTGAAGGGCGGCGGCGTCACGCGCATCGGGTCGAAGTGCCTCTTGATGGCGTGCTGCCACGTCGCGCACGACTGCGAGCTGCAGGACGGCGTGATCCTGGCGAACAACGTGCTGCTGGCCGGCCACGTGCTGGTCGAGCGCGGCGCGAACATCTCCGGATCCGCCGCGGCGCACCACTTCGTCACGATCGGCGAGTACTGCTACGTCGGCGGCCTGACCCGCATCAACCAGGACGTGCCGCCGTACATGATCCTGGAGGGCCACCCCAGCCGCGTGCGCGGCGTCAACGTCGTCGGCCTGGCGCGCAACGGCGTGCACGAGGACGAGATCGAGTCGCTGCGCGTCGCCTTCCGCCGCATCTACCGCTCCGGCGCGCCGCGCAGCCAGACGCTGGACGCGCTGCGGTCCGACGCGGCGCTCGGCGACCACGTGCGCAACCTGATCCTGCACCTGGAGCAGACCGAGGCCGGCGTGAAGGGCCGCCACCGCGAGATCCTGCGCGACGAGTTCGCACGGCTCGGCGAGGAGCGCTTGGCGGCGTGGGAGGCGCGGGCGTGAGCCGCACGCTGCGCACCGCCGTCATCGGCGTCGGCCACCTCGGCACTTACCACGCGCGCATCCACGCGGCGAATCCGCGCTGCGAGCTGGTCGGCGTCGTCGACACGCGCGCCGAGCAGCGCGACAAGCTGGCGGAGGAGTGCGGGTGTCCCGGCTTCGAGGACGCCGCGCAGCTCCCGGACGACCTCGACGCGGTCAGCGTCGTCGTGCCGACGCGCTTCCACGCGGAGGTCGCGGTGCCGCTGCTCGAGCGCGGCGTCGCGTGCCTGGTCGAGAAGCCGCTCGCCGGCGACCTCGCGTCCGCCGACCGCATCCTGGCCGCGGCGGAGCAGGGCGGCGCCGCGCTGTCCGTCGGCCACGTCGAGCGCTTCCAGCCGGGCCTGCGCAAGGTGAAGGATATGGGCATCGCCCCGCGCTTCATCGAGTGCCACCGCCTGGCGCCCTTCAGCTTCCGCTCGATGGACGTCGGGGTCGTGCACGACCTGATGATCCACGACCTGGACCTGATCCTGCACCTGGTCGACTCGGAGGTCGAGTCGATCGACGCGGCGGGCGGCGCGATCCTGACCGACCACGAGGACCTCGCGTCGGTGCGCCTCGTCTTCGCCAACGGCGCGCGCGCGAACATCACGGCCAGCCGGGCGTCGCTCGAGGCGATGCGCCGCTTCCGCCTGTTCTCGTCGCAGGGCTACGTCAGCCTCGACTTCAACAAGAACTACGGCCTGTCGATCACGAAGGGCCCCGAGTGGGAGTCCGGCCGCGAGGCGCTGCGCACGATGGACACGGCGCAGTTCGCGCAGCAGGAGGACTGGCTGCAGGAGAAGGTGCTGTCCGTCGCCGAGCTCGAGCTGGGCGGCGCCGAGCGCCCGCTGCAGGCCGAGATCGACGCCTTCCTGAAGGCGGTGCAGGACGGCACCGAGCCCGAGGTCACCGGCGCCGACGGCCGCCGCGCGCTGGAGCTGGCGGACCGCATCAAGGCCGCGATCGCGTCGCAGTCCTTCTGATCCTCGCGCGGTCGCCGGGCGGCGCGGGCCTCGCGAACCTCGCCGGGCCGCCGACCCGCGCGGTCGCTCGCCGGGACATCGCACGGCGCGCGTGGTAGAACACGCGCGCCATGAAACCGACCACGAGCCAGGCGGAGGGATCGAAGACCGGCGGCCCGGGCCTGTTCGGCCCCCTCGCCGAAGCGATCACCACCGACCCCGACGCGGCCGAGCGCGAGGTCCTCGACGGCTGGAAGGCGCGCGACGTCTTCCGCGAGGTCGAGGCCGCCCGCGCCGGCGCGCCCAGCTTCGTCTTCTGGGAAGGCCCCCCGACCGCCAACGGTCGCCCCGGCATCCACCACGTGATGGCGCGGACGATCAAGGACACGGTCTGCCGCTACCAGACGATGCTGGGCAAGCGCGTCGTGCGGAAGGCCGGCTGGGACACGCACGGCCTGCCTGTCGAGCTGGAGGTCGAGAAGTCGCTCGGCATCTCCGGCAAGCCGCAGATCGAGGAGTACGGCGTCGCGGAGTTCAACGCGAAGTGCCGCGAGTCGGTCTGGAAGTACCGCGAGGAGTGGGAGCGCATCTCCGAGCGCATCGGCTACTGGCTGGACTACGACGACCCCTACGTCACCTACGACGAGGACTACGTCGAGTCGGTGTGGCACATCCTGGCGCGCTTCCACCGCGCGGGCCTCGTGTACCAGGGCAAGCGCGTCGTCCCGTACTGCGGGCGCTGCGGCACGGGCCTGTCGTCGCACGAGATCGGCCAGCCGGGCGTCTACCGCGACCTGTTGGATCCGAGCGTGACCGTTCGCTTCCGTCTGGTCGGCGACGAGGGCGACGAACCGGCCAGCCTGTTGGCGTGGACGACCACGCCGTGGACGCTACCGTCGAACGTCGCGCTGGCCGTGAACCCGAAGGTCGACTACGTGCTGGCGCGCGTGGCGCTGCCTGTCGCGAAGGGCGAGGAGAAGGGTTCGGCCGGCTTCGAGCGCGTGTGGATCGCCGCCGCGCGCGCGGAAGCGGTCCTGGGCGCCTACGAGGAGCTCGAGCGGTGCAAGGGCGTCGACCTGGTCGGCGTCGCGTACGCGCCGCTCTTCGACCACGACGTCACCGAGGTCGAGCCCGGCGCGTGGACGCCCGACGCGGGCGCGCGCTGGAAGGTCGTGTCCGCCGACTACGTCTCCACCGAGGACGGCACGGGCATCGTGCACCAGGCCCCGGCCTACGGCGCGGACGACTGGACGACGGCGCAGGCCAACGCGTTGCCCGTCGCGCAGGCGGTCGGCGCGGAGGGGCGCTTCGTGGCCGACTTCGGCCCGGTCGCGGCCGGCACCTTCTTCAAGGACGCCGACGACGCGCTGATGGACGACCTCAAGCACCGCGGCTTGATGTTCAAGAAGGCGCGCGAGAACCACAGCTACCCGCACTGCTGGCGCTGCGACACGCCGCTTTTCTACTTCGCCACGCCGGCCTGGTACATCCGCACGACGTCCTACAAGGACCGCATGATCGAGTACAACCGGCGCTGCAACTGGGTGCCGCCGGAGGTCGGTGAGAAGCGCTTCAGCGACTGGCTGGAGAACAACATCGACTGGAACATCTCGCGCGAGCGCTACTGGGGCACGCCGCTGCCGTTCTGGGTCTGCGACAAGGACGAGTCGCACCAGGTCGCGCTGGGTTCGGTGGAGGAGATGCGCGAGGCCGCGGGCGGTCTGCCCGAGGGCTTCGACAACCACAAGCCGTCGATCGACGCGTTGTCGTTCGGGTGCAAGGAGTGCGACGGCACGATGGTGCGCACCAGGTCCGTGGTCGACTGCTGGTTCGACTCGGGCTCGATGCCGTACGCGCAGTACCACTGGCCGTTCGACGGCTCGAAGGACCGCGTCGCCGACCAGTTCCCGGCGGACTTCATCGCCGAGGGCCTCGACCAGACGCGCGGGTGGTTCTACTCGCTGCTCGCCGTCGGCGCCTTCCTGGCGGAGGACGCGCCCGAGCTGCCCGCCGGCGCCGTCTACAAGAACTGCGTCGTGAACGGCCTCGTGCTGGACAAGGACGGCGTGAAGATGTCGAAGCGGCTCGGCAACATCGTCGACCCGTGGGAAGCGGTGCAGCAGCACGGCATCGACGCCGTGCGCTGGTACATGCTGTCCAGCGGCGCGCCGTGGTTGCCCAAGCGCTTCGACATGGACGGCGTGCTGGAGGTGCGTCGGCGCTTCCTGGGCACGCTGGTGAACTCGTACCGCTTCTTCGCGGAGTACGCGCGGATCGACGCGTTCGACCCGTCGGACGCCGCGATCCCGGCGGTCGCCGCGCGGCCGGAGATCGACCGCTGGCTGGCGAGCCGCGCGGAGAGCCTCCTGGTCGACGTGCGCGCGCGGATGGACGTCTACGACCTCGCCGGCGCCTGCCGCGCGGTCGAGGCCTTCGTCGTCGACGAGCTGTCGAACTGGTACATCCGCCGCAACCGCCGCCGCTTCTGGAAGGGCGAGACGGGCGCGGACAAGCTCGCGGCCTACGCGACGCTGCACGGGGCCCTGCGCACCGTCGCGCTCGCGATCGCGCCCGCCGCGCCGTTCCTGGCCGAGATGCTGTGGCAACGCCTGGAGCCGGGCGGCACGTCGGTGCACTGCGAGGTCCTGCCGTCGCCGCGCGAGGACGTGCGCGACGAGCGGCTCGAGGCGGAGATGCGCGTCGTCGAGCGCGTCGTCGAGATGGGGCGGGCGCTGCGCGAGCGCGGCAACCTGCGCGTGCGCCAGCCGCTGCGCGCGCTGCACCTGCGCACCTCGGACCCGCGCGTGATCGAGCTGCTCGGCAGCGCGTTCGCGTCGGAGCTCGTGCTGGACGAGCTGAACATCAAGGAGTGGGGCAGCCTGGCGGCGGACGACGGACAGCTCTGCACGCTGAAGGCGAAGCCGAACTTCAAGGTGCTGGGCAAGCGCCTCGGCAAGCGCATGAAGGCCGCGTCGGCCGCGATCGGCGGCCTGGACGCCGACGACGTCGCGGCGCTGCG
>JAUHYB010000652.1 GCA_030426745.1 bacterium | reverse complement strand
GACGCGGGGCTGGGTCATGTGGGTCGCGACTGCGGCGGAGCTCACTGTCCACCTCCTTCACCCAGGGATTCGACGAAGTGGATCAGGTCCCAGATCTCCTCGGGGGACAGGACGCCCTCGAAAGACCCCATCGGCGTGCCGCCGATGCCGGTCGCGATCGTGACGTACAGGTCCTTCGACTCCTCGCCGGCGCGGAACACGCCCGAGGAGAAGTCGCGGGGGAACATGCGGTAGCCCCAGTCGTCGTAGATGCCCTCGAAGACCTCTCCGTCGATCTCCTGCTCGCCGGTCACCGCGGGGCCGTCGCCCTTGCCGGTGTCGCCGTGGCAGCTGACGCAGTTCGCGCCAGTGGCGTCGAAGTAGATCTCGCGGCCGCGCGCGATCGACTCCGGCGTGCGCTCGGTCTCCGGCGCGCCCGGGAACACCGAGTCGAGGTTCGCCGGATCCCAGCGCTCCACGATCAGCTCCGCGTACTCCTCGGCGTCCGGGATCTCTTCCTCGTCGAGGGCGATCGTCACGAGGATGTGCTCGAACTCGCCCTTCATCGACAGCCAGCGGACGTACTCGACCAGGTCGTGACGTCGTTCCTCGTTCAGGAGGCGGAAGTCGGGCATCGCCGACCCCGCGAGCCCGCGCGTGATCGTCTTGAAGAGGTCCGCGCGCTTCGGCTTCTGGCCGGTGCTGGTCGAGGTGAACTTGAACACGCCGCTGCGGAAGTTCCGCGGGCGCGGGTCCAGGTCGGTCGCGGCCGGGCCGGATCCGTCACCGGTGCGCCCGTGGCAACCGGCGCACTCGTTCTCGAACGCGCGGCGCCCGGCGGGCAGGCGATCGACGTCGAGGATCCCGGTGTCGCGCAGCCAGTCGGATCGGAACCCGAAGAACTCCTCGCTGGAGGTCTCGACGAGCGTGGTGAGTTCCTGCTGGAACTCGGCCCCGAACTCCTCCCCGGTGTAGACGAGGTCCTCGACGAGCGAGTAGTCGCGACCGAGCCCGGTGTTGCGGGTGCGGTCCTCCTTGTCCCACTCGGGTGTGTCGGCGGAACGCGCGAACGGCAGGAAGAAGAGGACTGCCGCGAAGACGAGGAACAGCAGGGAGACGGCGGCCTGGCCGCTGCGGTCGGGACGTCTGCGTCGTCCGCGACCGGGCGCCCCCCCGCCCGTGAGGTGAGCCATCATGGGGATTCTCGGTTCGGTGTTCCCGCGCGTGGTCGCGGGACGCACACGGTAGGAACCGCCGCCCCTCCGCGACAAGGGCGCAAGGTCGTACGCCGCCCCCGCACAAGGGCGTAGACGCGTCGCTCCTCGTCGCGCGAGTACGCAGACCGACTAGGAGACCCGCGCCCTTCCGCGCGGTAGCTTGCACGGGTCGTTCCTCGGACTTCCTACCGATCCGCCGCGCCATGCCGATCCCCGAACGCTATCTGTCGCCGCCCTGCGTCGCCCAACCCGGCACCAGCGCGCGTTACGCTGCCCGCATGATGCAGGAGTCGCACGTCGGCTCGCTGGTCGTCATCGACGAACACCGCCGACCGATCGGGCTCGTCACGGACCGCGACGTCGCCTTGCACGTGCTCGCGAACGAGCTCGACCCCGAGGCGGTCACGGTCGGCGACTGCATGAGTTCGCCGGTGGTGACGCTGGAGCGCTCCGCGCCGCTCTCGCGCGCGTCGGCGACGATGCGGCGTCACGGCGTGCGGCGGCTGCCGATCGTCGACGACGACG
>JAUHYB010000152.1 GCA_030426745.1 bacterium | reverse complement strand
GCGCGGCGACGGCATGCGCAGCACGTCGCGGCAGGATCCGGGGCGCAGCTGGTGCTGCTTGTAGGGCTCGATGTCGAGCAGGTGCCACGGCAGGCACGGGATGTCGTTCCACGACAGCACCGGGCGCGGATCGGTCTTGACGACCTGACCGTCGCGCCACAGCGCGAGGCCCGGCACCGAGTCGAGCGGCTCGCCGGACTCGACGGCGAGCACGATGTCCATGAACAGCTTCTCGCCCTGGCCCAGCGCGACCGCGTCGTAGAGACCGGTCTGGAGCTGCAGGTCGGGCCGCACGCCCGCGAACCAGCCGCCGATGATGCAGGTCAGGTCGGGGTGCGCCTGCTTGACCCGGGACGTCGCGTAGTAGCCGTCCTTGACCATGTAGCCGAGGATGCCCGTCGTCGCGTAGAGCAGCGCGCCCTCGCACGCCTCGACGACCCGCCGGTGCGCCTCCTCCTTCGAGTAGAGGCTGCCGTCGATGATCACGATCTCGTAGCCCTCCCGCTCGGGGAAGATGGCGATCGAGAGCATCTCGAGCGGCAACATGTCCTTGCTCGAGGGCAGGCCGAGGCTCTCGTCCACCTGCTGGGGCTGGTAGAGGACGATCTTCTTCTTGCGCTGGATCATGCGGCGGGGGGATCGGCCGGCGCGGGGCCCGAAAGGGGCCTGGGGGCGCCGGGAAGGTGGTTCGGACGGGGCTCCGCGGCGAGTCTACCAGGGAATCTCCCGTCGGGGTGAGGTTCGGGGGCCGGGCGCGGCGGGCTCCGTCTCATCGGCCCGTGGGGCCCCGGGACCGGAGGGCGTCGACGCGGAGCGGGTCTGCGCGGGGGAATCGGCGCCGGCCGGAGGGAGGCCCGCGCCTCCGCTCCGATGTCTCTGGAGACAAACGGACGACGATCGACGCCCCGCCGTACGATGGGGCTTCCCCCCCGCCCGAGGTCGGCGCCCGTCGGCCCCCTTCCCCGGCACGCTCGCTCGCGCGCCATCGGTCCGGCAATTGGAGAGTGCCATGGACGACGCCGAAACGCCTTCCCTCGGTCAGCAATCGGAACGCTCGGTCCCGACCCCTCCGGACCCCGGCCGGGCCGGCATGAGCCGCCGCGAGTTCCTGCGGTCGTCGCAGGCCGCGACCGGCGCGCTCGCGTCCGCGAGCCTGTTCGCCGCCGGGTGCAGCAGCGGCGGCGACGACGTGGTCGGCGCGCCGGGCGGACCCGTGATGCCTCCCGGCGTCGGCGCGCCGACGCCGTCGAACCTCGCCGTCGGCCTGACGGCGGCGACGGAGCTGTTCCAGGACACGATCTATGCGCAGGCCGTCGTGTCACCGAACGAGCCGAACACCCACGCGTTGATCGAGGGCCCGCGCGGCCGCCCGCGCGTGCAGAGCGACCTGTCGGCGGACACGCCGGCCGAGCTCGCCTATCTCGAAACGCACTACCACTACGGACACCCCGAGCTGATCCAGCTCGAGCAGGTAGACGGTCAGTGGGAGCTGGCGCACTATCGTCACCCGTCGAACGAGTCCGTCGACGCGGCGCGCACCACCGGCCTGGTGCGCGAGGTGATCATGGACCAGTCCGACGGCCTCGCGAGCCCGACGAAGATCATCGCGGTCACCGGGACGTACACGAACCGCGTCCAGCCGGGCGGCGGCAACCAGGTGTGCGGCATGACCTACGCCGTGTTCGTCGAGCAGTCGAACGGACACCACTACCTGGCGGTCGGCGTCGGCGCGGCCACGATGACGCCGCCCTACGACCAGGAACCGGTCAACCCGCTGCGCTGGGAGTCCAAGCGGATCAGCTCGTTCGGAATGAGCGGACTCGGCGACCTGATGTCGTCGGACAAGCACACCAGCGCGGCGTGGACGAGCAACCTCGACACCGGCGACGTCGCGCAGTACGACCCGCGCCAGGCCGTCGAGCACATCATCCTGTACTACGCGAACGACATCGTCATCGTCACGCTGGAGGACGTCGGCGACATCGGCTTGACGGGGCTCGGCGTCGCGCGGGTCAAGTACCCGAATCCGAACGTGACGGATGCACGCGTCGTGCACATCGACTGGGATCCGACCGCTGCGAACACATCGGACTGGCGGCGCCTCCAGAACATCGTGGTGACGCAGACCTTCCAGTACTCCCAAGGGAACATCACCTACGCGACCTTCGCGGTGAACCGTGCCGGCCACTCCACGTCCGATGGGCAGCACTTCTTCGCGGCGAACATCGGGTACACGGTCGTCAACTACGACGGCTTCGTCTCGGAGTACGTCGTCGGCGTCAGCGCCAGCGACGTGCAGGCCAACCCGGACATCGTCGTCGACTACTCGACCCTGACCAGCGTCCACGGTCTGTACGACATCGTCGTCGGCGGGAAGTACTACCACGTGAAGGCCGGCAACTTCGCGGGGCGCGGCGTGTTCCTGTTCACGGTGAGCAAGGACGGCCCGCCGTCCACGTCCACAGACGACCAGCCCTTCTACCTCCAAGGGCACTTCCCGCTGAAGTTGCCGGACGCGAACGGCTTGGGGACGATCCTCAACTTCAGCGGCGGCACCAGCAAGTTCGGCGGCATGCGCCTGCTCGCGTGCGATGCGAACGGGAACCTGTTCCTGTCGCGACAACGCGGCGCCGCTCCGCAGGCGGACTCACCCTACGAGCCGCCGATCTACGGCCTGTACGACGACACCGGGGCCCCGCTCACCACGATGAACGCCTCGCCCGACGCGTTGCCGTCCGGCGTCACGGCGTCGTCGAATCTGCACGACCTCGCGATGTGGGTCGAGCGCTCGAACACGCCGGAGAACGCGGACTACGCCTACAACCTGCTCTTGCAGGCCGCGCTCGCGCTCAGCACGGACGAGAAGGGTCAGGCGCAGGGCGTCTGGCTCGGCAGCGGATTCCAGGGCGGGTACGCGACGAAGCGCTTCGGCATGGACAGCGAGCACGTCGCGATCCGCGAGGTGCAGACCAGCGGCGGAACAACGCAGTACTCCGCGCTGGCCGTGTTCAAGAATCCCGTCGACAAGAGCTGGCGGCAACGCTTGATCGCGACCCAGGTCGAGCCGAAGGCCCCCGGCCTGAACGAGACCGGCGACCACTACCAGGCGACGATCACGCCGGTGAACTCCGACGGCAAACCCGTGTCGATCGCGAGCTCGGTGAACAGCAACCTGGTGATCGAGGTTCGCGCCGACGCGCCTTGCACGGTCACCGACGACACGCACAACCTCTACTACGACATCGACCGCTACACCTCGTTCTTCGCGGCGCCCGACCTCAGCAGCGGACGGCTCGACCTGGTCGTGAAGGCCGAGTCCTTCTCGCAGGTGTTGTACGTGCGGCTGATCGACTCGACGCAGCTGCAGAAGCACGCCTCGGACAACGCGCTGCTGACGGGCAGTCCGGAGATCGCCTCGCCGTGGATCGCCGTGAACATGGCCGCCCAGGCGCAACAGCGCATGGGCAACACCGACTCCTCGAGCAGCGCGGACTCCGTCGACGGCGCCCCGCCCGACACGACGGTCTACGTCTCGAACGAGACGCTCTCGAAGAGCAACACGGACAACAACTGGCAGACGAAGGGCAACTACACCGCCAGCAACAGCAACCTCGCGGACCTCGCGACCTACCTGAACCAGTCGGGCAGCAACATGTTCGCCGTGACGGGTCAACTGCTGGACCCGAACGACGACACGACCATCGATCCGCTCACCTCGACGTCGGCGATCCCGACCGACGCGACGCGGCCGACGATCACGACGCACTTCGACTACAAGGGCGGCAGCGTCACCACGACGCAGTCCGCGGCGGTCGCAGTGGTGTTCGCCGGCGCGCCGGGAGGCGTGTTCCACTCGATCTCGCACGCGCTGCACGACGCCCTGCACTGGCTGCAACACGCCGAAGGCAACGTCTATCACGAACTCGCGAACGACGGCGTGCAGATCGTGTCGGACGTGAACGGCGTCGTCGTGACGATCAGCGGCGACATCATGAAGCAGGTGAACGGCGTCGAGGCGGACCTCGAGCAAGTCGTCTCCACCGTCGAGGAGTACGCCAGCGTCGTCGTCAACACGATGGTGACGATCGTCGAGGAGTCGTTCATCTATCAGTTCGTCGAGCTGATGATCGCGCTCATCTCGATGTTCATCTACTTCGAGGACGTCCTGTCGCTGAAGCACAGCTTCAAGAAGTTCTTCGACGACGCGTACGACAACGGGACCTTGCCGACCCTGCCGGCGGACTTCGACTCCGGCGCGGTGCTGTCGCCGTTGCTCGGCCCGTCATCCACCTTGGCGTCCTCGATGGGCAGCGTGGATTCCAGCGGCGTCACGACCGACGTCGTCACGGGCATCGTGGACCTGATCTCGGCGAACCCGTTGTCCAAGAAGATCCTGAACAAGGTGCTCTCGGCGATCTCGGACCCCTTGCTGGACCCGCTCTCGTTCGGCACCGACCAGACCGCGCTCGCGCCCCTGGCGGAACAAGTGGCGCAACTCGAGTCGAGCCTGGTGCAAGGGCTCGAGGCGATCGCGATCGACACCTTCGAAGCCTTGGCCGACAGCCTCGAGACGGCGGCGACCAACCCGCGCGAGTTCTACAACAGCCTGGCCTCCGACCTCGGGCCCGTCGCGGAGGAGATCGTCCCGGACGTCCTGACGCCGATCTACGACTTCATCGATTCGGTCGTCACCTCCTCGCCGGACGCGCTGAAGGCGGTGCTGGACTACGACTCCTACGTGACGCTGAAGATCCCCATGCTGGCGGACCTCTGCAAGCTGTTCGGGATCGGCAACACGTCGGGTTCGAACTTGAAGCTCACCGGCGACGAAGCGGTGTTCTTCCCGCTGGCGATGATCGTCTGGGTGGCCGTCTACGAACGGACCGGCAAGAGCATCAGCTCGATCAACGGGCTGACCGGTGCGCAGTCGGTGGAGCTCGGCGCTTCGAAGTACACGGTCTGGGCCTACGCCAGGTCGTGCGCGGACGCCGTGCTCACGGAACTCGGCGGCTTGATCTGGGCGGAGGGCGCGTTGACCGACACGACGTCGGACTCCGGGCAGAGCTTCGCGGCCAAGCTGACGGCCGCCGGTTCCTGGGTGAACCTGATGCGCTGGGTCAACGAGATGCTCTACACCTCCTATTACTGGGACGAGGCGACCGGCAACCCCTACGACCTGGCGAACACCTTCCTGCGCAGCAGCACCGCGTGCATCGACGTGTACGCGACGCTCCCCGGCCAGAACAACAACGCAGGCATCGGTTGGGCGGGCTCGCTGAAGCCGACGGACATCACCCAGGGGATCAACGTCCTCGCGACGCTCGGCGTGATGGGGTACGACAGCTACGAGACGTCGAGCACGTCGACCGACTCCATCGTGAACATCGTCGGACAGGACATCGCGCGATCGCAGATCGTGGCGAAGGGCCTCTACAACGTGCTCCAGAAGCCGGCCTCGCTGACCGAGGTCGTCGGCGCGTGGGTCTTGTTCGCGCCGTTCGGATTCACGATGCAGGAGGCGGTGTCCTAGTCGATCGCGGGTGACGGTCCGCCCGCCCCGACCGTCTCCGCCGCGACCTCGACCGCACGGGTGCGGCGCGATTCCCGCCCCCGGCCGGGAATCGCGCCGCACCCCCTTTCGGTTCGACGGCGGGCCGCTAGAGTCGTCGCCCGGAACGCCCGCGGATGACCGAAGTCCCGCGTCGCAACCCCCGCGCCCGTACTCCGAGCCCCCGACCCGCCCCTGACCGCCATGACCCGTCTGATCGAGTGCGTCCCGAACATCTCCGAAGGCCGTGACCCCGCCGTGATCCGCCAGGTGACCGACCAGGTGGAGACCGTCGACGGGGTGCGCTTGCTCGACGTCGATCCGGGCAAGGCGACGAACCGGACGGTGATCACGTTCGCCGGTGAGCCGGAGGCGGTGATCGAGGCCGCGGTGCGCGTCGTGCGCAAGGCGGCGGAGGTGATCGACATGTCGAAGCACCACGGCGAGCACCCGCGCTTCGGCGCGACGGACGTGTGCCCGCTGGTGCCGATCGCCGGCGTGACGATGGAGGAATGCGCGGAGTACGCGCGGCAGCTCGCGAAGCGCCTCGGCGACGAAGTCGGCATCACGGTCTACTGCTACGAGAACGCCGCGACGAAGCCGGAGCGCCGGAACCTCGCGACCGTGCGCGCGGGCGAGTACGAGGGCCTGGAGAAGAAGCTGGCCGACCCGAACTGGAAGCCGGACTTCGGGCCCGCGACCTTCAACCCGCGCAGCGGCGCGACGGCGGTCAGCGCGCGCGACTTCCTGGTCGCCTACAACGTCAACCTGAACACGACGTCGACGCGGCGCGCGAACGCGATCGCCTTCGACGTGCGCGAGAAGGGCCGCATCAAGCGCGACGGCGACCCGCTGACCGGGCCGGTCGTGAAGGGCGCGAACGGCGAGCCGGTGTGGGAGCCGGGCGCGCTGAAGTGCGTCAAGGGCATCGGTTGGTTCATCGAGGAGTACGGCGTCGCGCAGATCTCGATGAACCTGACGAACATCTCGGTCACGCCGGTGCACGTCGCCTTCGACGAGTGCTGCAAGCGGGCCGAGGCGCGCGGCATCCGCGTGACGGGTTCGGAGCTGGTCGGCCTGATCCCGCTGAACGCGATGCTGGACGCGGGCCGCTACTTCCTGCGCAAGCAGGAGCGCTCGACCGGCGTGTCCGACGCCGAGCTGATCAAGATCGCGGTCAAGTCGATGGGCCTGGACGAGCTCGGCCCGTTCGACCCGCGCGAGAAGATCATCGAGTACGTGCTGGAGGGCAAGGGCGGCGCGAAGCTCGTCGACCTCGACCTGCGCGCGTTCACCCACGTCACCGCCTCGGAGTCCGTCGCGCCCGGCGGCGGCTCCGTGTCCGCCGCGGTCGGCGCGTTCGGCGCGGCGCTCGGAACGATGGTCGCCAACCTCTCCAGCCACAAGCGCGGCTGGGACGACCGCTGGGAGGAGTTCTCCGACCACGCCGAGGCCGGCAAGAAGTGCCACGACGAGCTGCTGCGCCTGATCGACGCGGACACCGACTCGTTCAACGCGATCCTGACGGCCTTCCGCATGCCCGACGGCACCGACGCGGAGAAGCGCGCGCGCCACGACGCGATCCAGATGGCGACGCGCGGCGCGATCGACGTGCCGTTCCGCACGATGGAGGTCGCGCTGGAGTCGATGCAGCTGATCCGGCAGATGGCCGAGAAGGGCCTGCCCGCCTCGATCACCGACGCGGCCGTCGGCGCGCTCTGCGCCCGCAGCGCGGTGCTCGGCGCCTTCCTGAACGTGAAGGTCAACGTGAAGGACCTCGAGGACGCCTCCGCCGTGAAGGACTACCTGGACCGCGGTCGCGCGATCGCCGAGCAGGCCGGCGAGCTGGAGGTCGAGATCCTGCGCGTCGTCGAGGCGAAGCTCGAGGGCTGAGCGGATCGCGCCCGGCGCGCCGACCGCGCCCGAACGCGACGCGCCCCGGTCCGACGCTCGTCGGGCCGGGGCGCGTCGCGATCGGGCGCGGCGGCGGCGCAGCGGGGATCGAGGCGCTCCACGACGGTTCGTTCCGCGTCGACCCGCGCGCCCGGCTCGGGCTGGGATCCGGCGCGCCGGGATCGTCCAATGGTCGCGCCGACCATGACCGCGCCCGCCATCCGACCCGCCACCGAGGACGACCTGCCGCGGATCGTCGCGTTGCTCGCCGACGATCCGCTCGGCCGTGCGCGCGAGGCGTTCGACCCGGCGGCGCCGCCGGACGCGGCCTACCTCGACGCGTTCCGCGCGATCGCCGACAACCCGAACGAGCACCTCGTCGTGCTCGACGACGGCGGCGCGGTCGTCGGGTGCCTGCAGCTCAGCCTGTTGCCCGGCCTGTCGCGGCGCGGGTCGTGGCGCGGCCAGATCGAGGGCGTGCGCGTCGCCGCGTCGCACCGCGGCGCGGGGCTCGGCGAGCGCCTCGTCGGCTGGGCCATCGACGCGTGCCGCGCGCGCGGGTGCGCGCTCGTGCAACTCACGACCGACCGCTCGCGCGCGGACGCCCACCGCTTCTACGAACGCCTCGGCTTCGTCCCGTCGCACGTCGGCATGAAGCTCCCGCTCGAGGACGACCCCGCACCTCCCACCGCGTGACCCCGCGACCCAGCCCGAGGACGCTCCGATGATGAAAGCCCTCTTCGCCCCCTTCTTCCGCGGCCTCCTGTTCGCCGTGCCGATCGGCGCGACGCTGCTCGTGTTGATCTGGGCGTTCGACAAGCTCGACCAGCTGCTCGACGTCGA
>JAUHYB010000151.1 GCA_030426745.1 bacterium | reverse complement strand
GCAGGCGCGCTTCGGCGAGCGCGAGCCACGCCTTCGCGGTCTGCCCCGCGATCGAGAGCTGCGCGCCGGCGTAGTCGGCGGCGGACGCGTGGAACTGCTCCAGCGCCGCTTGTTCGGCGGCGGACAGTCGGCCCCACAGGTCCCACTCCCACGCGACGTCGAGCGACACGCCCAGGCTGCTCGAGGTCGACGACAGCACGTCCGCGCCGCCGCCGGGGATCGGCAGCCCGATGAAGTTCTGGCGCGCGCGCGCCGCGTTCACGCCCAGGTCGACCTGCGGCATCAGCGCCGCGCCGGCGACGCGCGCCATCGCGCGCGCGGCCTCGACGCGCGCGGCCGCCGCCGCGAGGTCGCGGTTGTGCTCGAGCGCGCGCTCGACCTGCGCGCTGAGCGCGTCGTCGTCGAACCGCCGCCACCAGCCGTCCAGGTCGAGCTCGCCGGCGTCGCCGTCCGCGCGCCAGGCGTCGGGGAGGTCGGCGTCGTCGACCTCGTAGCTGCGCTCGGGCGGCGTGACCGCGCAGGCGCAGGCGAACGCGAGCGCGACGAGCGGGAGTCGTCGCGCGAGGGTGGGGATCATGCCGAGCGGGTCGCCGCGGAGGACGGCAGGGTGCTGGTGGGGGCGTGGGGGGTCGCGGCGCCGTTCGCGCCGACGGTCGCGGATCCGGACACGGGGACGGGCGCGGGCGCGCGGAACGCGCCGGCGTGCGCCGCGACGAGCTGGTCGAGCACCGCGCCGTAGTCGTCGAGCCGGCACGCGCCGCGCGACAGGCGCTCGACCGCGCCGGGGTCGCCCATGGTGTGGCACATCGAACCGATCAAGAAGTGCAGGCGCCAGGTCAGCGTCGCCGCGTCGAGCTCGGGGACGGCGCGCTCGACGAGTCCGGTGAAGCGCTCCACGACGTCGCGGAACAGCTCGCAGAACTCGGCGTGCACCTCCCACTTCTGCGATTGCAGGCGGCTCATCAAGCGCCGGATCTGCTCGGCGCGCTCGTCGCCCGTCGCCGTCAGCGCGAGCGCCGGCTCGAGGAACGCGCGCAGCGTCTGCTCCAGGTCCGGCGCGCCGGGCGCCGCGTCGATCGCGTCGAAGCGCGCCATGCGCTCCTCGTTGACCGGCGCGACGATGCGCGAGACGACCTCGACGAACAGCCGTTCCTTCGAGCCGAAGTGGTAGTGCACCGCGGCCAGGTTGACGTTCGCCTCCCGCGTCAGCATGCGCAGGGAGGTCTCGGCGAATCCGCGCTCGGCGAAGAGCCGCTCGGCGGTGTCCAGGATGCGGAGTTGGGTGTCGGGGGAAGTCATGATGGATCGAACATTCGTTTGAATCATACGTTTGACCTCGGCGCTGCCAACCCCGGGGGCCGGGTTCCCGGCGAGGAGCGGCGACTCGCGCCGGGGCGGCCGAGGTGGGAGACTGGCCCCATGCGCGAATCCTCCCACCTCGACGCCGCCGCCCGCCTCCTGGACCAGGGCCGGCCCGCGGAGGCCCTCGAGGCCCTCGCCGGCGCGGCGCCGGACGACCCCGAGGCGGCGCTGCTGGAGGCCGGCGCCCTGCTCGAGCTGGGCGACGAGGCCGGGTGCCGGGCGGCGCTCCAGCGGGCGGAGGAGCGGCTCGACCCGCGCGAGCCGGACCTGGTCTGGACCCGCGCCGAGCTGGACTTCCGCTGCTGGCGGCTCGACGCGGCGCGCGCCGGCTTCGAGGCGCTCGCGGCGGAGGAGGAGAGCCCGGAGGTCCACGACCGGCTGGCGCGCCTCGCCGAGCTGGCGGGGGACGACGCCGCGGCGGCGCGCCACGACCGGCGGCTGGCGGAGCTCGACCCGGAGGCCGCGCCGCTCGCGGACGCGCTGGACGACGACGCCTTCGACGCGGTGCTCGAGCGCGCGATCGCGGCGCTGCCGTCGGTCTACCGCGAGGCGCTCGAGCGCGCGGAGCTGGTCGTCGCGCCCTTCCCCGAGCCCGCGCTGTGCCTGCCGGGCAGCGAGATGGAGACGCCGCCCGACCTGCTCGGCCTGTTCGTCGGCGCGTCGGACCTGGAGCGCGCGCAGGACGGCGGGAATCTGATGCCGACGCCGATCGTCTACGTCTTCCAGCGCAACCTGGAGCGCGCGGTCTCCAGCGTCCGTGAGCTCGAGGAGGAGGCGCGCGTCACGCTCTACCACGAGCTCGGCCACCTCCTGGGGCACGACGAGGAGGGCGTGGCGGAGATGGGGCTCGCCTGAGGCGGCGGCGCCCGTCCGCGGATCCGCGGGATTCCGCTCAGCGCTCCGCGGCGCGCGCGCGTCCTCCTCCCGACGGATGAACGACTCCTCCGAACGCGATCCCCGGCACGACGCGGAGGCGGCCCGGCTCGACGGCGTGATCGCCGGCGACGCGGCCTGCTTCGACGCGTGGTTCCGGGGCGAGCACCCGGCCGTGTGGCGCCTCGCCTTCGGCCTGCTCGGCGATCGCGCGGAGGCGGACGACCTGGCCCAGGACGCGATGTTGCACCTCCACGACAAGCTGAGCGCGCGGGACCCGCGGCGCTCCTACCGCGCCTGGCGCGACGCCGTCGTGTGGAACCTGTGCCGCGACCGCATGCGGCGCCGCGCGTCGCGCCGGCGCGCCGAGGCGTCGGGCGGGGCGGAGCGCGCGGCGCGCGTCGCGCCCCCCGCGGGCGACGCGAGCGAGCGGCGCGAGGTGCACGAGCGCGTGTCGCGCGCGCTGGAGTGCTTGCCGGATCGCGAGCGCGCGGCCTTCGTGCTGCGCGAGCTGGAGGGGCACGCGACGGCGCACGTCGCGGCGGTGCTGGAGATCGGCGAGAGCAGCGTGCGCTCGCTGTTGACCCTGGCGCGCCGCCGCCTGCGCGCGGCGCTCGGCGACGACCTCGACCCGCGGCCCGCCGCGGCGCGCGGGGAAGGGGACGCGTCGTGAGCGCGCGCGATCCGCTCGAGGACCTGCGCGCCGCGTGGCGGGACGTCGAAGCGCCCGCGCCGGACGAGGACGCGGGGACGGACGCGCTGGTCGCGTCGTTGCGCGCGGCGTGGCGCGAGAGCGCCGGCGGCGCGGCCGGCGACGAGCGCGCGATCGACGAACGGACGGGCGACGAACACACGGAACGCGCGCTGGTCCGCGCGCGGTCGCGCCTGGAACACCGCGCGCGCTTCGCCGTGTGGCGCGAGCGCGCCGTGCTCGCCGCCGCCGGCCTCTTGCTGTGCGCGCTCGTGTTCGCGGCGACGGTCGGACCCGACCTCGCGCGGCGCGACCACGAGCTCGCCGCGAACGAGACCGGCCGCGCGTCGACGAACGGCGACGCGAACGACGGCGACGCCGTGGAGTCCACCGCGCCCACCGCACCCACCGCACCCACGGGCCGCACGCGACGCCTCGACGACGCGGCGCGCGGTCGCGCGCTGGAGAGCGGCGCGCTCGAGCTCACCCGCGGCCGCGTGCGCCTGGTGCTGGGCGGCGGGACGACCACCGTGACGACGACCACCGACGAACCCTAGGTCCTCCGCACCCGCGGAGGACGGACGCAAGGAGCCCCGATGATCCCGAGCCTGACCCTGATCGCGCTGTGGCCGCTGATGACGAACGCGGCGTCCGCGCCCGTGACCATCCCCGAACCGCCGCCGGCGACGAACGCGACGCGCGTCGCAACGGCCGTCGCCGCGCCCGCGCAGCACCCGGACGCGTCGGCCGAGTCGCCGGTGGAGGACTTCCCCGTCGTCGTGTGGACGCCGCGCGACGGCAACCCGCATGAGCTGGCGAACGCCTTGAACGGCCTCTTCGCGAGCGGCCTCGTGTCGTCCGACGTCGAGTCGCGCCGCGTGTACGCCAGCGCGGTCGACCGCGTCGTCGTCGTGACCGGCCCGCAGCCGCACCTCGACCGCGCGATCCGGCTGCTGGAGGAGCTCGACGACAAGAGCGCGCCGTCTCGCGACGAGGAGATGCGGCGCGACGCCTACGTGGTGCGGGAGATCCCCGTGCGGCACATGACGATGAGCGACGCGCGCGTCGCGCTGCGCCCGCTCGAGCGCCAGATCGAGCAGCGCACGGCGACCGGCGAGTGGGCGCGCGCGATGAACCTCTCGTACCTCGACACGCAACGCGTGATCGTGCTGCACGACACGCAGAAGCGCGCGAGTGAGGTCGCGGACCTGATCGCGCGCCTCGACGTACCGCGGCCGCAGGTGCTGTTGCGCGCGTACCTGATCAGCGGCGTGATGGGCGGCGAACAGGATCCGCGCGTCCCCACGGAAGCCGCGGCCGGCTTGCGCGAGCTGGTGCCCTACGACACCTTCCAGCTGGTCAGCTTCGGCATGGTGCGCAGCGACGCGATGTCGGAGATGGGCATCTCCGACACGGCGAACGGCGCGGAGTACCACATGGTGTTCCAGCCCGAGTCCTTCGACGCGGACGCGGGGCGGCTGTCGCTGGCGAACTGCCAGTTCACGATCACGCGCGTCGAGGGCACGTCGCGCACGATCCGCAAGTTCGCGTCCTCCGCCGGCCTGGGCGTCGACGAGTACACGGTGCTCGGCGGCGTCGGCGCGGACGCGGACTTCCTGGTGCTGCACCTGTCGCTGGTCGGCGGCGAGTAGCGACGCAGGGCGCGCGCGGTCGATCCGGGAGAGGGCCCGGAGGACGGCGCGCGACGACGACGCGGCAGCGACGTCAGCGACGTCAGCGGGGCCGGCGCCGGGGGGCGCCGGCCCCGCGCTGCGTCCGGGCGGGGGGGCGGCGCCGACTTCGCCCGCTCGCGCGGGACCGCGCGCGACGCGCCTGGTAGCCTCCTCGCCCGACGCCCCGCGTTGCCCGTCCGGGCGCCACGGACCCCGCCGACCCCTCAGCCGACGACCGAACCATGACCGCGATCGACGACCTCCTCGCCGCCAACCGCGACTGGGCCGCGCGCACGCACGCCTCCGACCCCGCGCTCTTCGAGCGCCTCGGCAGCGGCCAGGCGCCCGGCTTCTTCTGGATCGGTTGCGCCGACAGCCGCGTCCCCGCGACGCAGATCTGCGGCGTCGACCCGGGCACGATCTTCGTGCAGCGCAACGTCGCGAACCTCGTCGACCCCGAGGACGCGAACTGCATGGCGGCGCTGACCTTCGCCGTCGAGGTCCTGCGCATCGACGACCTGATCGTCTGCGGCCACCGCGACTGCGGCGGCGTGCGCGCGTCGCTGGAGGGCGCCGCGACCGGCGTCATCGCCGAGTGGCTGAAGCCGCTGGTCGAACTCGTCGCCCGCCGCCGCGCCGACCTCGACGCGCTGCCCGAGCCCGAGCGCATCCAGCGCCTGTGCGAGTGGAACGTCGCCGAGCAGGTGCGCCGCCTCGCGAACACGCCGCCCGTCCGCGCCGCCCGCGAGGCCGGCCGCGACCTGCGCCTGCACGGGCTGGTCTACAGCGTGGGCGAGGGCGTGCTGACGAAGATCGACGTCGACGCCTGAGCGCGGCACCATCGCGCCGCCGGCGCGCCTAGCGCCCCGCGTCGATCATCACGATCAGCGCCGCCGGCCCGCGCACCACGTCCGACCTCGTCTCGTGGCGCGCCTGGGCGAAGGAGGTCGCGCCGGTGTCGGTCGGCAGCGCGCCGGTGGGGAAGCGGCGCAGGATCACGCCCGAGGGCGGCACGATGCCGAGCGGCATCTCGCGCGCGACCGCGGTCAGCATCGGCGGCGCGGAGTCGCCGCGCGCGCCCGCGACGGGCAGGCGCGCCGCGCGGCCGAGCTCCAGCACGACGGACTCGCCCGGCACGCCGCGCACCAGCACCTCGACGGCGCGGTCGTCGCGGTTCGGATTCGTGACGACCAGCTCGCGCGGCCAGCCGTCCGCCTCGCGCATGCGGCCGCCGTCGCAGGCGACGTGCAGGCCCGGCTCGGCGCCGAAGCCGCCCTGCAGGAGCGCGGCGCACGCGTCGACCATCCAGCCCTCGTTCACCACGCCGGTGCCGCCGAAGCCGTCCAGCGCGCGCGACGCGTAGCCGCCGTCGCCGCCGACCAGGCGTGAGTTCCACGCCAAGGTGAACGCGCCCGAGCGCTGGAACAACGCGGCCCCGCCGGTGCCCGCGTGCAGGTCGAGCGCGTAGTCGTCCGCGCCGCCGTCGCCGCCGCGCACGCGGCAGTCGAACAGCGCGACGCGCGACCCGACGTTCTCGAGGGCCGGCGAACCCGGCCCGGCCGGCGGTCCGTCCGCGGCGCAGGGCGGCGCCGCGCCGCCGAAGAGGGCGCAGCCGGCGAACACGACCTCCGTCGCGCCGACCGCGCGCACGGCGGCGCCGGTCTCCGCCAGCGGGGGGTAGGGCGCGTCGTAGACGTCGGCGCCGGCGATCTCGCACGCCTGGAACCACGCCGCGCCGGCGAAGTCCGCGACCAGCACGGCCGGCGCCGGATCCCACGGCGGCGGCTCGATCGCGAGGCCGACGACGTGCACGCGCGCGCTCGGGTCGTCGCCGCGCACGAGGAGGTGTCCGCGCAGCACCGCGCCCGGGTCGCCGACCAGCGTCACGTCGCGGTCGCCGAGCACCGCGTCGGTCTCGTGCACGCCGGGCGCGAGGACGATCACGTCGCCGCTCGCCGCCAGGTCGAGCGCGTGCCCGAGCGGGACGGCGCCCAGCTCGTCGCCGACGCGCCACAGCTCGCCGGCGTCGCCGCGGCCCGCCAGCAACGCGAGCGCGGCCAGCGCGCCGGCGAGGGCGCGCACGCACGCGCGCCCCGTCTGCGCCGTTCCCGTTCTCGCTCCCGTCCGCGTCGCTCCCCGATCCCCGCACCTCACCGCGCGCTCTCCCATCGCGTCACCTCCTCCTCCCGAGCCTACTCGCCGCGCGAGGAATCCCCCAGGGCGCGCCCGCCGGGCCCGAACCCGCGTCCCGCGCGCGGCGCGGATCCCGGCCCGCGTCGCGGCCCGGATCGCCGCCGCGGCCGCGTCCCCGCGCGCGAGCCTCCCAGGCCGTCCGCGCCGCCGCGTTACCGCCGCGTTACCAAGGCGGAGGCCCCGACGGTCGTAGATTCGCACGTGGCCCGAGGGGGGTCGCGCAGCGAGGACGAAGCACATGCGAACGACGGGATCGAAGACGACAGGACGATGGAACGCGGCTCGACGGTGCGCCCTTCGGCGGACGACGGGTCGTGGCGCGACGCGGACCGCGGTAGAGGGTCGCGGGCTGCGACGCGCACTGGGGGCGGCGGTGATGGGGTGGGTGCTCGGGGGGGCGCCCACGTTCGCCGCTCCCGCGCAGACGGCGGAGGTGGTTCCGGTCTTCGACGGCTGGAACCACCTCGTCGTCCCGCAGAGTCGCGGGTTCTCGGTGAGCCGCGCGGAGGCGCCGCTGGTCGTCGAGAAGGTCGAGGTCGACGTGGCGATCCGCGAGCGCACCGCGCGAACGACGCTGGACGTCTTCCTCCACAACCCCGGCGCGACGCGCGCGGAAGGCGTGGTGCTGTTGCCGGTGCCCGACGGCGCGGCGGTGCACTCCTTCCTGTTCGACGGCCCGGCCGCGGAGCCGACCGCGCAACTCCTGCCCGCGTCCGAGGCGCGCCGCACCTACGACGAGATCGTCGCGCGCATCAAGGACCCCGCGCTGCTCGAGTTCGTCGGCTACCAGCTGATCAAGAGCAGCGTGTTCCCGGTCGAGCCCGGCGGGCGCCAGCGCATCCGCCTGTCGTACGACCACGTGCTGGACGTCGACGGCGACCGCGTCGACTACGTGTTGCCGCGCTCCGAGTCGCTGGCGACGCGGGTGCCGTGGCGCGTGCGCGTCGAGCTGCGCGAGGGGCGTCCGGTCTCGATGGTGTACTCGCCCAGCCACCGCCTGGAGGTCGTCGAGAAGTCCGCGCAGCGCACCGTCGTCGCGACGAGCGCCGCGAGCGCGCTCGACCCGGGCGCCTTCCGCCTGTCGTACCTGATCGAGGAGAGCGGCGTCAGCGCGTCGCTGCTGGCCTACCCCGACCCGACGGTCGGCGGCGGCTACTTCCTCCTGATGGCGGGCCTGCCGGCGCACATCGCGGACGCCGAGCACAAGATCCGCCGCGAGGTGACGCTGGTCATCGACCGCTCGGGTTCGATGGCGGGCGAGAAGCTCGACCAGGCGAAGAAGGCGGCGCTGCAGGTCGTCGAGGGCCTGGCCGCGGACGAGACGTTCAACATCGTCGACTACTCCAGCCAGGTCGCGAGCTTCGCGCCGCGCGCCGTGCCCGCGAACGAGGCGAACCGCCGCGCCGCGCGCGCGTACCTGGCGTCGCTGCGCCCGACGGGCGGCACGAACATCCACGACGCGCTGCTGACCGCGCTGCGCCAACCGGCCGCGCAGGGGACGTTGC
>JAUHYB010000150.1 GCA_030426745.1 bacterium | reverse complement strand
GCCGCGAGGTGCTGGAGGAGTTCGCGATCTACGGCGACCAGTACCGCTTCCTGCCGGTCACCGCGCACCGCCAGGGCTACGCCGTGGTCGAGGTCAAGGTGCGCCACTTGCAGGAGTGGGGCGGCACGGGCTTCTTCGGCGTCGGCGTCTACGTGCGGCGCCTGCTCGACGTGCTGGGCGTCGTCTTCCTGACGCACTTCACGCACAAGCCGCTGCGCTTCTTCGGCACGCTCGGCGCGATCTTCGCGACCTTCGGCGGCGGCATCTGCGGCGTGCTCGTGCTGCAGAAGCTGATCCTGGGCGGCGGCCTCTACAACCGGCCGATCTTCCTGGTCGGCATGCTGCTGTTCATGCTCGGCGTGCAGGTGATCGGCTTCGGCCTGGTCGGCGAGATCATCATCTACACCAACGCGCGCAGCCTGCGGCAGTACCGCATCGAGCGCATCTACGAACGCTCAGGAACCGGCCAGGACGAGCCGGACGGCGGCGCCTAGGTCGGCGACGTGGTGCTCCGGCGGCGCGCCGCGTTCGAGCGCGCTCGCGTACTGGACCGCGCCCTTGCCGGTCGCGACGAGGATCCCGCGCGCGCCGACGGCCGCGCCCGCCTCGAGGTCGCGCAGCGAGTCGCCGACGATCCAGCTGCGCGTCGTGCCCAGCCCGTGTTCGCGCGCCGCGCGGACGAGCATGCCCGGCTGCGGCTTGCGGCACTCGCAGGCCCTGGCGTAGCGCGCGCCGCCGTGCTCGGGGTGGTGCGGGCAGTAGTAGGTCGCGTCGACGCGCGCCCCGCGCTCGGCCAGCAGCTCGCCCAGCCGCGCGGTGATCTCGTGGAAGCGCTCCTCGTCGAACATCCCGCGCGCGATCCCGCTCTGGTTCGTCACGACGATCACCGGCAGGCCGGCGGCGTTGCAGGCCGCGATCGCCTCGGCGGCGCCGGGGATCAGCTCCAGCTGGTCGGGGTCGGACAGGTAGTCGCGCTCGACGTTGATCGTGCCGTCCCGGTCGAGGAAGACGGCGGGCCGCGGCGCGTCGGTCACCGGTCGGCGGAGCGGTTCATGCGCACGAAGATGCGCGAGGGCTTCAGCAGGAAGCGGCGCTTCACCGGGACGAAGAAGTCCTCGAGGTTCAGCCACAGCGGGAAGCGCCAGGTCTTCGGCAGCACCGACATCTCGCGCCAGAGGATCGTCTCGTAGGTCGAACCGTGCACGATCGAGCGCTCCGCGGTGAGGTAGCCGTCGAGCACGAAGGCGACCTCGTGGTCCTCGTCCTTGTCGAGCGACATGACGCAGGGCGTCGTGAAGCCCGAGTCGACCCCGTTCACGAAGACGTGGGCCCCGGGCGGGTCGGAGCTGAGCGAGACCGGCGAGGTCGCGGCGCAAGCGCTCAGCAGTACGGCGGCGGCGAGGCTGGGGATCGTGGGGCGCATGGTGCTGGCATTCTGTCCGCTCGTCCCGGGCCCGGCAAGCGAGCCGGAAGGGACTACGGGATCGGCGTTGCCTTCGTCGACCAGAAAGGGAAGTCTCCTGTACCCATGCGCAGCGACCCGTCCCCGAACGAGCACCCGGACCGCGCGGCCGGCGTCCTGCTGGCGCTGGCGTGCGCCCTGTCGCTCGTGCGCTTCGTGCGGCTCGGGGCGTGGAGCCTGTGGATCGACGAAGCGCTGACCTGGTCGGACGCCCACCACAGCCTGGACAGCAGCGAGCTCTTCAACCCGATCGGGTACCGCCTGGTGACGGGCGTCGCGGCGCTCTTCGGCGCCCACCCCGACGAGGCCGCGCTGCGCTTCGTGCCGGCGCTGGCGGGCGTGCTGTGCGTGCCGCTCACGGCCTGGGCGCTGCGGCCCTTGCTCGGCGCGCGCCGCGCGAGCTGGGCGGCGCTGTTCCTGGCCGTGTCGTCGTGGGCGCTGTTCTGGTCGCAGACGGCGCGCTTCTACACGCTGGCGCAGCTCACCGTCTTGGTCGGCGCGGGCTTCGCGCTGCGCGGCCTGTGGATCGGCGGGCGCGCGCGGACCTACGTCGGCCTGGGGATCTGCGGCGCGTCCGCGGCCTTCCACCCGTCGGGCGCGATGGTGATCCCGGCGCTGGCGCTGGGGGCGTGGATCGCGGGAGGGGACGACGCCGCGCGCCGCCGCCGCGCGCGCGAGGCGTGCCTGGTGCTGGTCGTCATGGGCCTCGCGGCGCTGCCGCTGGCGCTCGGCCCGCTGAAGAACCACCTGTTGCACAAGCCGTCGGCGGGCGCGCTGAGCGGCGTCGTGCACCTGGCGCAGACCGTCGCGTACTTCTGCACGCCGCTCCTGCTCGCCGCGGGCGGCTGGGCGGCCTGGCGCGCGTTCCGGCGCGACGACCCCAGCGGCCGCTTCCTGGCGGGCGCGGTGATCGCGGGCTTCGCCTGCGCGGCCGCGATCGCGACGCGCGCGCAGGTGACGGCGCAGTACGTGTTCGTGCTGCTGCCCTTCGTCTGCGGCCTGGCGGCGTGCGCGCTGCGGCGCCCGGACGAGGGCCTCGACGTCCGGGGCGGTGACGGTCGATCAGCGGGCGCCGCGCCCGTCGGACGAGCGGAGGGCGCGCTGGCGCTCGGCCTCGTCGCGGCGTCGCTGGCGAACTGCGCGCTGTACCTGACGACCCGCGCGGGCGAGCGACCGCGCTGGCGCGACGCGTACCAGTACGTCGCCGCCGCGCGACAGCCGGGCGACCTGGTAGCGGGCATGGCCGCGCCGATCGGCGAGTACTACCTGGGCGCTGAGCCGACCGACCTGCGCCGGTCGCACGCCGTCGCGCCGATCGACCGCTTCTTCACCGACGGGCCGGGCCGCTGGCGCCGCGACGGGCGCCGCACCTGGATCGTCGTGCGCCCGCAGTGGTTCGCGGACCTGCGCGAGGGCGACGCCGACCGACTGACCGAGTTCCTCGCCCGCGACTGCCGCATGGTGCGGCGCTTCGACGCGGCGATGGACGGCCGCGACCTCGACCTGCTGGTCTACCTGGAAGGCGAGTAGCGCCGGAGCGAGCGCGAGGCAGCCGCCGGATCGTCGACGCGACCTCCCGCGCCCCTCCGTCGTGGTCCGGTCGAAAGACACGGGCCGCCGCTCTCATCGAGGAGAGAGCAGCGCGCCCGAAGGACCGCGCCGACCGCCTCCGTCGCTCGCTGGATCGACGCCGCGACGATGCAGTAAGCCGCCCGGTCGCGGCGCAGCGGGGACGCGCGCGACGTTCCGCGGTCCCCGTGCGGTCGCGCGAGTCGTCCGCCACGAACGGAAGGACCCCGGGCGCTGCCGTGAGGCGCGGGCCGGGGTCCTGCTCGCCCTCCGCGACCGGGAGGAGCGCCGGTATCAGTCGTTCACGCGACCCTGGAACTCGGCGTCCGAGGTCTTGATCTTGATCTTGTCGCCGGCGTTGACGTGCATCGGCACCTTGACCGTCAAGCCGGTCTCCAGCACCGCCTCCTTCTTCACGTTCGTGGCGGTGTTGCCCTTCACGGCGATCTCCGCCTCGGCGACCTCGAGCACGACCGTCGGCGGCAGCTCGACGCCGATCGGCGTCCCGTCGTGGAAGGTGATCTCGACCGTGTCGTTCTCCTTCACGTAGCCCATCGCCTCGTCCGCGAGCTCGCCGGGCAACGGGAACTGCTCGAAGCTCTCGTTGTCCATGAAGATGTAGTCGCCGTTGCCCTCCTTGTAGAGGTACTGCGCCTTGCGGCGGTCCAGGTAGGCGATCTCGAAGTTGTCGCTGGAGCTCGCGCGGATCGCGCCCGTCGCACCCGACTTCAGACTCTTGGTCTTCATCTGGATGATCGCGCGCAGGTTGCCCGGCGTCTTGTGTTCGTACTCGGTGATCAGCAGCAGGTCGCCGTCCTTCTCGATGACGGATCCCTTGCGGAGCTCGGTGGCGCGGGCGCTCATGGTGGTCGCGGGCGGTGGTTCTTGCGGGTTCGTGCGGCTTCGTGAGGGGAAGGACGCGAGACCGTCCGGGGTTCCGCGGTCGGTTGGCGCGGTCCGCGAACGGGGCGAACAGCCTAGCCGGGCCGCGCGGGAGCGTCCACCGGCCGCGCGGCATCGCGCGCGGACCGCTCAGTAGGCCTTCCGCTGGCTGCTGGACGGGATGTCCTGTAGCTTGCGGTACTTCGTCACCGTGCGGCGCGCGATCTTGGTGCCGTCGCGCTCGTAGAGCAGCTTCGCGAGCTCCTCGTCGCTGCGCGGGCTCTTCGGGTCCTCCTCCTCGACCAGCTCCTTGATGCGCTGCTGGATCGAGACCTGGGAGGTCGCCTCGCCGGTGCCCTTGGTCGTCCCCCCGGTGAAGAAGAACTTCAGCGGGAAGATGCCGCGCGGGGTCTGCGCGTACTTGCCGGCGACCGCGCGGCTGACCGTCGAGATGTGCACGCCGACCTCGTCGGCGATCTCCTGCATGCGCAGCGGCTTCAGCGCGGGGATGCCCTTGTCCAGGAAGCCGCGCTGGTGCTGGAACAGGACCGTCGCGATGCGCAGCAGCGTCGACTGGCGCTGGCGCACGGCCTCGAGGAACCAGCGCGCGGACTCCAGCCGCTTCTTCAGCCACCCTTCGACCTCGTCGCCCTTCTGGGCCTCCTCGAGGATCTTGCGGTAGCTGGGGCTCAGCACGAGCTCCGGCGTGCGCTCGCGGTCGAGCCGCACATCGTACTCGCCGTCGCGGTACTCGACGACGACGTCCGGGTGGATGACCTGCGCCTGCGCCTCGCCGTAGTCGGCGCCGGGCATCGGGTCCAGCAGCCGCAGGTCCTCGAGGCACTCCTTGACCTCCTCGATCGACGCGCCGGTCTCCTTCGCGATGCGCGGCAGGCGGTTCGCCTGCACGTCGTCGAGGTGGTCGGAGACGACCTTGCGCAAGAGGCGCTGGCCGGGGTCCTCCTCGTCCAGCTGCAGGAGCAGCGCCTCGCGCAGGTCCCGCGCGCCCAGCGAGGGGTGGATCGCGACGCGCAGCCGCGACAGCACCGCGGCGAGCTCCTCGGGCGTCGCGGGCGGCGGTTCGGGGACCGGACAGTCGGCGGCCAGCTCCTCGAGCGGCTCGGCGAGGTAGCCGCGCTCGTCGAGCGAGAAGATCAAGGCCTCGGCGATCGCGTGCTTGCGGTCGTCGAAGTCGATCATCGCCAGCTCCTCGATCAGCGCCTCCGCCATGCTGCGCGGCACGTCGGGGGTGTTCTGCAGCGCCTGGAGCTTGCGGTCGCCATCTTCCGGATCGCCGGCGCGGCGGCCGTCGGAGAAGTCGCGTTCGATCCGCTCGAGCGTGTCGAGGACCCGGCCCAGCTCCTCGCTCTCGGCGCTCTCCGCCTTGCCGTTCTCGCGCGGCTCGCCGTCGCCCTCGGGCTCGACCTCGCCGCGCTCCAGCATCGGGTTCTCAGCCAGTTCCTGCTCGATCCGCGCCTCGAGGTCGAGGGCGGACAGCTGCAGGATCTTCATCGCCTGGATCATCTGGGGCGACTGCACGAGTCGCTGATCCAGGCGGGCGGATTGATGGAGGCCGAGTCGCAAGTGTGTGGATGGGGGTGCGCGCCGCGCCGGGCGTCGGCGCAGGGAAGTATACGCCACCCCGGGGCCGGGGAGGCACGCGCGAAGGGGCTCGGAGCGCGGTTACGGCCGCGCGCGGGACACGACGACCTCGGCGTGTCCGCCGCCGGCGGGGATCCAGGTCGCGGACTCGCCCACGCCGACGCGGCCCGCGCCCGTCGCCGCGCGACGCGCCGGCAGTTGCACGGACCCGAGGGACGCGCTGCCGCGGTTCAACACGCGCACGTCGTCGGTCGCGGACACGAAGCACTCGCCGACGAGCGACGCGCCCGAGGAGTGCGCCGCCAGCGCGAGCCCGTCGAACGCGCGCTCGGTGCGCGGCGAGGGCATCCAGGTGTTCGGCGCGATCTCGATGTCGTAGTCGATCAGCAGGGTGCGCTCGGTGCCGACCATGACGCGCGTCGGCGCGCCGGCTGTCGTCGGCCACTCGACGGTCACGCCGCCCGTCGCGACGCGGCAGGTCGTCGTCGCGGCGCGCACGGCCTCGAGCTGGTCGACCAGCGCGCGCAGCTCGGCGTAGCGCGCGGGATCCTCCGCGTGCACCAGCAGCAAGCGGTCGGTCCACTGCACCGGAGGGCGCTCCAGGTCGCGGCGGCGGTCGCGGCCAAGCAGCGCGAGGACGGCCGAGGGCGCGAAGGGCACGTCGCGTCCGGCGCGCTCGCCGATCGCGGTCTCGGACGCGAGGCCCGCGCCCGCGTCGACGCCGCCGATCCGCGCGGGGGCGGACGCGAGCAGGCCCAGGTCGAGCGCGCTCCAACCGGTGCCGGGCGCCGGGTCGGGGGTCGTCGTCGCGCGCACGAACAACGTCCACGCGCCCTCGCCGACCGGCGTGCCCTCGAGCGCGACGCGCAGCACCTCGCCGGACCGCACGCGGCCGGAGAACACGACGTTCGCGACGTCGACCAGCGGTTGTTCGGTGACGCCCAGGTCGGGCGTGCCGGGGTCGAACTCCTCCAGCGCCGCGAGCTCCGCCAGGTCGAGCACGCCCTCGACGTGCACGGCGCGGCCGCCGTCGACCCGGTGCGCGCGCAGGTGCACGCGCTCGCCCAGCTCGATCCGACCGACGACCGGCGACGACACGCCGGAGTCCGTCGCGACCTCGACGTCGTAGTCGGCCAGGAAGGTGCGGCGGCTGCGGTCGCCCAGCAGCACGCCTTCGCCCGAGCGCACGCGCGCCGCGAAGCGCCGCATGCCGGCCGGCGCGTCCCCCGGCGACGGCGCGGCGCCCGCGGGCAGCGCGGCGGGCACCAGGTAGGCCTCGAGCTCGATCGCGAGGCGCTCGTCCAGCGCGTCCAGTCCGTCGATCCACTCGCGCGCCCAGGCCAGGTCCTCGGGGCCGCCCGACAGGAGCAAGGGCGGGGTGTTCGGCGCGACCGACAGCGTCGATCCGCGGCGACGCGCCTCTTCCTGCAACCACTGCACGACCATCGGCGCGGGGATCTCGGCCGCCTCCTCCGCCTCGCTGTCTTCGGGCCACTCACGGAAGGACAGGTGGCTGCCGTCCGCCGCGGGCAGCGGCGCGGGGAGCACGGCGCGCGGCACCGCGGGGGCGGGCAGCGGCAGCGCGATCCACTCCTCGGCGATCGGGGGCGCCGGAGCGGCGCCGAGGGAAGGAGCGACGAGGGCGAGCGGGGCGAGGAGCGTGGTCGTGAGCATGCGTGGTCCGAGGACGGGGCGTAGGGGCGCGGATCCAGGATAGTCGGCCCCGCGGGAGGGGGCTACGCCGGGCCCGCGGCGCGTGCAATCGGGCACGGGATCGTCTATGCCATGCGGCGTGTCGAAGCACTGGATCGAGATCGAGGGGCCGAAGGGCGAGCGCCGGGTCGAGCTGGACCGCGCGCTGACCCGCATCGGCGGCCCGGGCGCGGACGTGGAGCTCGCCGGCGTGCGGCGCGGCGAGATGCAGGTCTGGAACGACCCGCCGAAGGCCGTCTGGCTGGGCGGCGCCGACGGACCGCGCCTCGACGGGGCGGTGCTGGAGGAGCGGCACCTGGTCGACGGCGACGTCATCGACTGGAACGGCTGGCGCCTCCGCTTCCGCGAGTCCGCCCCCGAGGCTGTGCTCGAGGAGCTGCCGCGCGAACCGCGCGCGCGCGCCGCGACGCCGACCGCGCGCGCCTGGAACCGGCTGAAGGCGGGCCTCCTGGTCGAGCAGGGCATCGCCGACCCGCGCACCTCGAAGCGCTGGAGCGACGCCGTCGTCCGCGGCGAGTTCGACGCCGACGCGGCGGCCCGCGAGCTGCTCGCCGCGACCCCGATCGACGACGCCGACCCGCGGCTCGAGGAGCGCTCGGCGCGCCTCCTGCGCGACTTCCTGATGACGCCCGTCCACCGCGGCGTGCGCGGCGCCTCGCGCAAGGTGCGCGTCGCCGGCAAGCGCACCGCCGCCGCCGCCGTCGCGCAGTTCGTGATCGTCGGCATCATCCTCGGCATGGCGTTCGTCGGGATGGTGCTGGCGCGCTTGAAGTGGGACACCAGCTTCGACGGCTGGATCGACGCCATCCTCGGCAGGTAGTTCGCCGAGCGCGCCGCGCGCCGCGTGTGACGCACCGCACCCCCCCGACTAGCCCCGCGCCTCACCTCATGACGACCGATCCCCGAGCCCCCGGCGCCCAGCCCGAGTTCTACTCGCTGGCGCAGATCCGCCACTTGCTGCGCGTCGAGTTCGGCCGCGCGCAACGCTACGACTACCCGATCACCGTGCTGATGCTGGCGCTGGACCAGCTCGGCGCGCTGCGCGACGCCTCCGGTTACGAGGCGAAGGAAGAGGCGCTGGA
>JAUHYB010000651.1 GCA_030426745.1 bacterium | reverse complement strand
GACCCCTTGCTGGAGGACCCCTTCGGCGTCGACGCGACGCTGGGCGGCGCGGCCGGCGACGACGACGAGTTCTTCCTGGACGTCGCGATCGGCAGCCCGGCGCTCGACAGCGGGTCGGCGGACGCGGACGCGGTCGCCTTCTCGGACGGATCGACGATGGGCGACCGCACGACGCGCGCGGACGGCGTGCTCGACGGCGAGGGCGTCGACCTGGGCACGCTGAACCTGGGCTACCACTACGGGGCGACCGTCGACGCGCTGGTCGAGCTCGACGAGGGCTCCGCGCGTTGCCACTACGCCGAGTCGATCGCGAGGCAGACGCGGGCGCGCGCCTGGACCGGCGCGGCGTGGTCGGCGGAACAAGCGCTGCCCCCCACCGGCCGGCCGGTGCGCTGGGTGCGCCACGCGGCGAGCCTGGTCGACGACCTGGCCGAGTTCGCGCTGGTGCAGGCCGAGGCCGGCGCCGGCACGGAGGTCACCTGCTTGCGCTGGAGCGGCGCGGCGTGGCACGAGGACTGGTCCGCGCCCGGCGTCGACGCGGCGGACGCGTCCGCGCGCGCCGCGGCGCTCGTCACGCTCGAGGCCGGCGACGCGCTGGCCGTGTGGTGCGACGGGACGAACGACCCGAAGTACCGCGAGTTCGACCGCGGCGTGTGGTCGGACGCGAAGTCCGTGCTGACCACGCCGCCCGGCGCCGCGGACATCGTCTGGGTCGGGCTGGAGGCGAGCGCCGACGGCGACGAGGCCACGCTGTGCTTCGTCGACGCCGACGCAGACCTCTTCGCCGTGACGTGGAAGGCCGGCGCGTGGGACGAGGGCGCGTTGACCACGCTCGAGGTCGACCTGCGCGCGATCGACACGCAGTGCTTCGACCTCGCCTACGAGGCGTCGACGGGCGCGGTGCTGTGCGCGTGGGCCGGCCCGGCCGGCGAAGCGCGCTTCGCCTCGCGCGCCGGCGGCGGTTCGGTGTGGTCGTCCGCCGCGGTCATCCCCGGCGTCGGAACGACGCCGGTCACGATCGACCTGTGCGCGGACGGCGCGTCGGACTGGATCGCCTTCGGCGGCCTGTGCGACGTCGCGGCGGACAGCGAGCTCAAGGTCGCGACCTGGGACGGATCGGCGTGGGTCGACGCGACCGTGCTCGACGGCGGCGCGGGCGCGACGCAGGGCGCGATCGCGGGCGACCTCGGCGTCGCGGTCGGCTGGTGCCCGGCCTCGAACGAGGCGCTGGTCGTCTACGCCGACACGGCGGGCGGCTTCCTGCACTGGGGCAGCTGGACCGCGGGCGGCGGGTGGACCGCGAACGCGGACGTCGCGGTCGCGGGATTCGGAACGACCCGGTCGATCCGGCTGCAGCGCGGCGCGGACGGCGGCGGCGCGTTCGCGCTCGTCTCCGACGGGTCCGACCAGCTCTTCGCCCTCTCCTACGACGGCCTGAGCTGGACGCCGGACGGCCTGCTCACCGCCGAGCTGTCGACGAGCAGCGGCGTGGCGTTCGACCTCGTGGTGGAACGCTGAGGCGCGCGCCCGGCGGTTCTCGCGGACGGGACGCTAGATCGCGAGCAGCACCGTCAGGCAGAGCGCCACGGCGATGATCAGCGCGAGCAGGTGGCTGGAGCGGGTCTCGGGCATCGGAGGAGTGCGGGGATCCCACCGACTGAGCGCCCCTCGGACGTGCGCGGGGTCCCGAGAGTTCCGCGGAGGAACGTACGGAGCCGGGCTCGTTTTT
>JAUHYB010000650.1 GCA_030426745.1 bacterium | reverse complement strand
CCGGCCCGCCGATCCCGGGCCGCTCGTACACGATCGCGGCGGGCGTCGTCGTCGACGATCCGGATGCCGTCCAAGGCGTGCTGTGGGCGACCGGCGGCGTGCCCGGCGGCCATTCGCTGTACGTCAAGGACCACACGCTCCGCTACACCTTCAACTGGGTCGGCTCGGTGCTGCAGGACGTGATCGCCGATCGGCCGCTCACAGCGGGGCCGCATGTCTGCGTGGCGGAGTTCACCGCGACCGGAAGAAACGACGATCCGGCGATGGCGGGGACGCGCGGAACCCTGGCGCTCTACATCGACGACGAGAAGGTCGGCGAGGGATCGATCGTCACCCAGCCGGGCTACTTCTGCCTCACCGGCGATGGCGCCTGCGCCGGCCGCGACAGCGCATCGGCGGTCACGCCCGAGTACGAGTCGCCCTTCCCGTTCACCGGCGGCACGCTCGACAAGGTCGTCGTCGACGTCTCAGGAGAGGCGTACGTGGACCACGAAGCGCAGGTGCGAGCCTGGTTCGGAATGGACTGAACCCCGGCTTCACGGGCATCCGGTGAAGCGCCCCTGGAGGGACTCGAACCCCCAACCGTTTCCTTAGGACGGAACTGCTCTTCCATTGAGCTACAGAGGCTGGCCCGCCCAGTCTAGCCAGGCGGTCACCGATGCCGACGCAGGCGGACGGCCCGACGCCGAAGCGCCGGGCCGTCCGAAGTCCTGCGGAGTCAGGCCGCCTGAGTGCCGAGTGCGAAGCGCACCGAGCCGTCCTGGGCCATCTCGGCGTCGAGCACGCGGTCTTCGAGCGCAGCGGCCGCCGACTCGTCGAGGAACACCTTCGCGCCGTCGGTGACGACGATGGTGTCCTGCGGCTCGGGGGCGGGCGCGACGCTGAGCTCGTAGCCCGTCTCGGCGCCGGCGTCGCGGATGCGCACACCGCCGTCGGACGCCTGCGGAACCTTCGAGACGATCGTCTTGACGGCCTCTGCAGCGGTCTCGGTCATCGTGAGCATGGGTGCGTTCCTTCCCGTTGCGGTCATCGAGTCGGCCACGATTCCGAGAATCCGGCGCGCTCGCAACCGTGTCGCCGCGAGAGGGCGGCATTCACACCGGATACGGAGGTTCAGCCCCGCGTTCGCGGAATTCGGGTGTCAGTGCGCCGCTTCGTATGCTTCGAGAACGGATGCCGGAACCCGACCGCGCTCCGACACTTTGTAGCCGTTCTCCTTGGCCCATTCGCGAATTCCGCTGTAGTCCTGCTGACCCGAACGACGCCGCTTGCGCTGCGCCGACGACGATGATCCGCCCGATGCGCGCGAGGACGAGATCGTGCGGCCCGCGGCGACGTACGGCGCGAACGCGTCGCGCAGGGCGGCGGCATTGGCATCCGTCAGATCGATCTCGTACGCGGTGCCGTCGAGCGAGAACAGAACGGTTTCGCCGGCGCCGATTTCGAGGATGGTTCCGTCGAGGTCGTCGACGAGTTGATGCACGATTCTGCGAGCCATACCTCCACCGTACGCCGAATTGTCGCATCCGGATATTGCACAATCCGGATGCGACAATTCGTGCGCAATGGATCAGGGGCGCTGGCCGCCGGGGCCGCCCTGGCCACCGGCGCCGCCGGGGCCGCCAGCGCCCGGACCCTCGACGGCGACCGCCTCGCCGGCGGTGACGGTCGCGGCCGTCGAGCCGTCGATCACGACCGAGTACGACGAGCCTGCGCTGATCGCGGCGTCG
>JAUHYB010000649.1 GCA_030426745.1 bacterium | reverse complement strand
CGCGGGGGCGGATGAAGCGGCGGACGCCGGCCAGGGCGGCCTTGGCCACGATCAGGAAGCGGATCACCTTGATGCCGCCGCCGGTCGATCCGGCGCAGGCGCCGACGATGGCGAGCATCATCAGCCATACGCGGCAGACCTGCGGCCAGAGGTCGAAGTCAGCGGTCGCGTAGCCGGTCGAGGTCTGCAGGCAGATCGTCTGGAAGGTCGCGTCGCGCACGGAGCGCCAGAAGGAGCGGTAGTCGCCGACGGCGGCGCCCTCGACGCCGTTGCTGCCGCCCCAGAACCAGAGGATGCAGCCGATGAGGAAGCCGGAGCCGAGGACCATGCCGGCGTAGGTGCGGAACTCGAGCGACTTCAGGAGGGAGCTCGCCGCGGTGCGCCATCCGCTGCGCAGCGCCAGGTCGTAAGCGGCGAAGTTCACGCCGCACACGAACATGAAGAAGCCGATGACCAGCTCGATCTTCCACGACGCGAAGTACGCCACGGACTCGGCGTAGTTCGAGAAGCCGCCGGTCGCGATCGTGCCGAAGGTGTGCAGGGCCGAGTCGAACCAGGTCATGCCCGCCAGCCACAGCAGGACGAACTCCGCCGCCGACAGGCCGACGTAGATCTTCATCAGCGTCATCGCGCTGTCGCGGACGCGCTGGCGGCCGGCCTCGCGGGAGATCCCGGGGATCTCGGAGCGGAACAGGCTGCGCCCGCCCGTCGGGAAGAGCACCACGAAGACCATCACGATCCCGAAGCCGCCCAGCCAGTGGGTGAACGAGCGCCAGAACGCGAGCGCCTTGCTCATCCCGACGATCTCCTCGCCGGAGAGGATCGTCGAGCCGGTGGTCGTGAAGCCCGAGACGGTCTCGAAGATCGCGTCGACCGGCGAGTCGGTCGCGCGCGTCATCAGGTACGGCACGGCGCCGATCACGCCGGCGACGAGCCACGACAGCCCGACGACGGCCAGGCCCTCGCGGCGGAAGTAGTCGGGTCGCCCGTCGGGCCCCACGCGCGAGCCGCGCGTCGGCAGGGTCATCGCCAGGCCGGCGAGCGCGCCGAACAGGGCGGACAGCAGGAAGTCGACCGCGGCGTCGTGCTCCCCGTAGAGCAGCCCGATCCCGGCCGGGACGAGCAGGAACGCCGCCACGATCAGGCAGACGCACCCCAGCAGGAAGAAGACGGCCTTGTAGTTCAATCCGGGTCCTTCAGGCGTCGTCCGCGTGCAACACGGTCAGCACCGCCTCGACGCTCTCGGGCAGGGTGAACACGATCACCTGGTCGCCGGAGTGCACGACCGTGTCGCCGCTCGGGACGATCACGTCCTCGCCGCGGATCACGGTGCCGATCACCGTGCCGCGGGGCAGGCCCAGCGTCTTGATCTTCCGCGCGTCGCGCTTCGCGTCCTTGCCGATCGTGACCTCGATCACCTCGGCGCGGCCCTCCCCCAGCACGGCGATCGCCGACACCGACTTCGAGCGCACGAAGCGCAGGATGCGGTTCGCGCACAGGATGCGCGGCGAGATCGCCTGGTCGATCCCGAGCAGGTCGTAGATCTGCCGGTACGAGCCGTTGTTCACCATCGCCACGGTGCGCTTGACGCCCAGGTTCTTCACCAGCTGGCACGCCACCATGTTCGACTCGTCGTCGTTCGTCGTCGCGATGAACACGTCGGCCTTGTCGATGCGCTCCTCGTGCAAGAGGTCGAGGTCCGTCGCGTCGCCGTCGAGCACGAGCACGCGG
>JAUHYB010000149.1 GCA_030426745.1 bacterium | reverse complement strand
CCGACGGCCTGGCCGCCGCGGGTCAGGGCAGCATCGAGCGCATGCTGCGCGAGCAGAACATGAGCGTCGCGGAGTTCCGCGAGTTCCTGCGCCTGGGCGTCGTGCAGCGCACGCTCGCCGCGCGCGCGCTCGGCATCCCCGAGGGCCAACCGGTGTCCGGCGAGCTGCAGGAGACCTGGCTCGAGGGCGAGATCGTCGCGCGCGGGCTGCAGGAGTTCCCCGCGCCGTGGGTCGAGGGCGTCGTCCTGACCTGCGGCGGCGTCGAGATCACGCTGCCCGAGTACCTGCGCACGCTGCGGGACCGCGTCGACCCGCCGGCGCTGCGCCGCGGCCTGGAGCAGGTGCTGCTCGAGAAGCGCCTGCGCGCGCGCATGCCCGACCTCTCCGAGGACGCGATCCGCGACGCCGTCGCCGAGGAACTCGCGCGCCGCCGCGCGAACGTCCAGTCGGACCAGCGCTACAAGGGCATCGGCTACGACGAGCTGATGAAGGCGAAGGGCATCCTGATCGACTACTGGCCCGAGGACCCGTCGGTCGTCGCCGCCGCGCTCACGCGCCTGTGGGTCGAGCGCAAGTACGACGAGGAAGCGATGCGCCGCGTCTACCAGGACGAGCGCGAGTACTTCGACGGCCACTACGGCGAGGCGATCGAGACCTGGGTGCTGTTCCTGCGCGCCGCGCTGTACGCGAACGACCTGGTCCCGCGCACCTACGACGACGCGGAGCGCGAGATCCACGAGATCACGCGCGCGGTGCGCTCCGCCGAGGACTTCGAGGTCACTGTGATGGAGTACTCCGACGCGTCGAAGAGCCGCGAGCTGCGCGGGCGCGTCGGCTTCGTCACGCGCCTCGGCAACACGCTGCCCGCGATCCTGCGCGACGAGATCTACCGCTGCGTCGACGACGGCGCGTACTCGCCGGACCTCGGCCCGAAGGACCGCCGCCGCCTGACGCACGCCATCCGCACCAGCGAGGGCGTCGCCATCTGCTGGCTGGGCGAGCGCCGCCCGACGCCGACCTGGGACCAGATGATCGTCCACGTCCACGCCGAGCTGCAGGCCCGCTTCCAGGCGGACTCGCTCGACGCCGCTTCCGTCGTCACCTACCTCGACACCGAGTAACCCCCACCACCCCGCTCCCATGTTGATCGGCAAGGTCGTCGGCAGCGTCGTCTCGACGCGCAAGGACGAGAAGCTCGAGAGCCAGAAGCTGCTGCTGCTGCAGATCCACGACCTGCAGAACGCGCCGAAGGACCAGTACGTCGTCGCCGTCGACTCGGTCGGCGCGGGCACCGAGGACATGGTGCTGTACGCCGCGGGCTCCAGCGCGCGCCAGACGACGCAGACCGAGGGCAAGCCCTGCGACGCGGTGATCATGGCGATCATCGACTCGTGGGACCTCGGCGGCGACAACGTCTACGAGAAGTGGGCCTGACCCGATGTACCTGGGGCGCGTGACCGGCCGCATGGTGGCGACGGTGAAGTACGCCGGGCTCGAGGGCGTGGCGCTGCAAGTGCTGCAGCCGCTCGACGAGGCCGGCGCGCCGATGGGCGACGAGCTCGTCGCGACCGCGTGCGTGCCGTCGGGCCCCGGCGACCTCGTGCACTGGATCGACGGCCGCGAGGCCGCGCTCGCCTGCCCCGAGACCTTCGTGCCGGTCGACGCCGCGATCATCGGGATCGTCGAGCAAGCCGTGTCCGAGGGCCGCGTCATCGGCCGCGAGGCGAACGCCGGGTCGGAGGCGCGCTGATGTTCCTGGCCGAGGTGATCGGGACGGTCGTCGCGCCGGTGCAGATCCCCGTGCTGGACGGGCGGACGCTGCTGCTGCTGCGCCCCGTCGACCCGGACGGCCGCCCCGTCGGCAAGACGCGCGTCGGCATCGACCGCGCGCAAGCCGGCGTCGGCGACCGCGTGCTCGTCATGGACGAGGGCAATAGCGCGCGCCAGATCCTGGGCGACCCGGACGCGGCCGCGAAGACGGTCGTCGTCGGCGTCGTCGACTACGTCGAGCGCGGCGGCGCGCTGTCCTACGACGCGACCGCGGAGGCGACGCGATGAACATCGAGGACCTGACCCGCCGGCACGGCTGGTCCGACGAGGAAGCGCGCCTGCGCAACTCGATCTGCGAGATCGGCAAGCTGTGCTACTCGAAGTCCTTCATCGTCGGCGCGGACGGCAACATCTCCGCCCGCATGAGCGACGGCACGGTGTTGATCACGCCCGCCGGCGCGATGAAGGGGTTCCTGTCGCCCGAGCACCTCGCGCACGTCGACATGGACGGCAACGTCGTCGACGGCGGCCCGCGCGCCTCGTCGGAGACCGGCATCCACCTGGTCAGCTACCGCGAGCGCCCGGAGATGCGGGCGGTGCTGCACTGTCACCCGCCGCACGCGGTCGCGATGACCGTCGCGGGCATCGACATGCAGCTGCCGGTGATCCCCGAGATCATCGTGACCATCGGCGGCATCCCCACCACGCCGTTCGCGACGCCGGGCACCGAGGAGCTGCCGGAGTCGATCCGCAAGGTGGTGCGCTGCTCCGACACGCTCGTGATGCAGAACCACGGCTCGGTGACGCTGGGCACCAACCTGCTCGACGCGTTCAAGAAGCTCGACATGCTGGAGCACACCGCGCGGATCCTGTGGCTGGCGCACACCGCGAAGGGCGGCCTGGACCCGCTGCCGCCGGACGCCGTGCAGAAGCTGCTCGAGACGCGCGCCGCGCTGGGCGTTTCGACGACGAACACGCTGGAGAACCGCTGCGGCCTCGAGTGAGGCCGGCGCGCGGTCACGACAGGTCGAAGCGGGCCGAGAACAGGCCCGCCCACAGCGTCATCGCCGCCAGGAGCAGCGCCAGGTTCACCGGGTCGAAGATCGTCACGCGCAGCGCGTACTTCAACACCAGCACGCGCACCAGCCGCGACGGCATGCCGGCGATGCCCGCGACGCGCTCGAGCCGACGCACCAGCTGGAACGTCCGCCAGTAGCCGCGCACGGACCAGAACCCGAAGATCGCCAGCGTGCAGACGCGCATCAGGTCGAAGGGGTCGACCCACTGCATCAGTCGATCCCCTTCGTGACCCAGTAAGCGATCAGGTACAGCAGGTTCGCCAGCACGAGGACCAGCAGCGACAGCCGGACCTCGCGGCGCTTCGCTTGCACGGAGCGCTCGATGGTCGAGCGGATGCGGCGCGTCTCCTCGGTCATCGCGCGGCGCAACGCGCGGACGGCGCGGTCCTCGATGTCGTCGGCGCGCGCGTCGTAGGTCGACTGCGCGACGTCGAGGAAGCGCTCGGCCTCCTCCTCCATCACCTTGCGGATCGCGCGGACGGCGCGCTCCTCCAGGTCGTCGGCGCGCTGGTCGTAGGTGTTCGTCGCGACCTCGATGATGCGCTCGCTCTCCTCTTGCAGCGCCTTGCGCATCGCGGCGACCGCGCGGTCCTGCAGGTCGTCGGCGCGCGCGTCGTAGGTCGCGGCCGCCATCGAGACGATGCCGCGCTTCACGCGGCCGGCCAGCCCGCGGCTGCGGCGCTCGCCGGCGTGCGGCGGGCCGTCGCCCGCCTCCGCGTGCTCCCGCGCGGCGGCCGCCGCGGCCTCGGCGACGCCGGCGGCGGCGTCCTCGATGGGCGCGCCGTCCTGCCCCGCCTCGCCGTCGCCGGGGTCCTCGACCCCGAGCGCCCCGGCCTCGTCCGTCCCGGGCCTCGACGCGGCCTCCGCGCGCGGCGCATCCGGCTCGCGCGGGTCGTCGTCCTCGAGTCGTTCCTGCGACGGGCCCTGCATGCGCCGGATTCTAGCCGACGCGCGCGAGAGCGGTACGCCCCCGCGCTCGGCGCCCGCCGCGCCGGTCAGCGCAGCTCGCGGTGCAAGCGCCTCATCAGCGGCTCCAGCGACGGCTCGAGCAAGTCGGCGTTCCAGACCTCGACGTAGCCGACGCCCCGCTCGAGCGCCTCGCCGTACGCCGACGCGTAGACCGCCAGGTCGTCGTCGAAGCGCTCCGGCGTCGTCACCCAGGACCCGACGACCTGGACCGCCGCGAACGAGCGCCCGGCGAACGCCGAGACGATGCGGTCCATCGTCGGATAGACGTCCGCGGCGTTGCGCGCGCTCCACCACGCGCCGAAGGCGCCGAAGCGAGTTCCGTACGCGCCGAAGCCGTAGGTCACCGTGTCGATCGCGACGTCCGGCCGGCCGAAGACGGGGTGCACTTCGACGTCGATCGCGTGGCTCGGGAAGGCGTTCGCGAACGCGTCGATGCTGTGTACCCACGAGGCCGTGTACGCGGCGTCCGTGTAGCCGGCCGCGACGAAGGTCGGCTCTCCGGTCAGCGGCAGCTGCATCTCGAAGCCGTTGAAGCTCGAGTTGGTCACGTGGACCACGTCGATCCGCGCGTGCCCGTCGAAGGCGGAGCCCAGCGCCGCGACGGTGTTCGCCCAGGTCGCCTGGTAGGTCGCGTCCCAGGCGGCGGGGATGCGCTGCGGCTGCCCCATGAAGTCGAAGTCGACCATCTGCACGCCCTGCGGCTCGAGCCACGCCGGCGCGTGCGGGCCCTGCACGATCGCCAGGGCGACGCCGACGTCGTACTGCTCGGCCAGGTCGAGCTGCCCCTGCACCAGCGAGAAGTCGTACACGCCCGGCGCCGGCTCGATCAGGTCCCAGCCGACGCGGACGAGCACGCCGTCGACGAAGGGCTGCTGCGCCACGGACGCCAGGACCGAGTCGGAGTTCGGGCCGGTCGGCGGACAGCTGCAGAAGACGCCGCGCGGGGCTTCCTGCGCGGCGGCGAGCGGGGCGAGCGAGAGCAGGGCGGCGGCGAGGAGCGCGCCGCGGGGGGCGGGAGTCGTGAGGGTCATCGGTGGCGCTTCGGGGGGCGGGCGCGTCGCGAGGAGCGGACGCGCCGGGGAACCCGCGCACCAACCGCGTGCGATCGCCGTGGTTCCGGGCGGCGCGCGCCCTTCCGGCGCCGCGGATCGCGCTCCCGCCGGCGCGGCCCGCGCCCGACGCGCGAGGGCCGGTCGCGGAACGCTCCGCGACCGGCCCCCCGTCTCGTCCGCGGCCCGAGCCGCTCAGTCCGCCTTGACCGGGCTGACGAAGCCCTCCGGCTTCAGCGCCAGGATCGAGCACTCGACGCGCGGCAGCAAGCGCTCGGCGGTCGTGCCGAGTAGCACGCCCGCGATGCCCTGGGTCGCCGTGCCCATCACGAGCAGGTCGGGGTCGAGGTGCGCGACCGCCTCCTGGATCGTGCCGAAGGGCGCGCCCTTGCCGACGTGGATCGTCAGGCCCTCGTCCTCGGGCCACACGGGGCGCGCGGCTTCGCGCAGCTTGCTCACGGCGTCGGAGCGCAACTCCTCGACGCGCGCGGCGAACTCCTCGTCGGAGATGCGTCCGGACTCGAGCTGCAGGCTCATCGGGATCGTCAGCGCGTGCACGAGGTGCACCTCGCAGCCGTGCTGCTTCGCGATCCACGCCGCGTTGCGCGCGACGCGCAGGCCGACGTCGGACAGGTCCGCGGCGCCCAGCACGAGCTTCTGCACCAGGTCGTGGCCGGGCTTCACCGTCCAGACGGCGCACGGACACTTGCGCAGCAGCTTGATCGAGACGCTGCCCAGGCGGCGCCCGTCCTCCTCGGCCTCGTTGCGCTTGCCGACGACGACCAGGTCGACCTCGCCGCGCAGCGCGCGACGGCTGATCTCGATCCAGGGGCGCTCCTCGGAGACCTCGAGGTGCGCGTCCACGCCCGCGGTCCGCGCTTCATCGACGAGGCGGTTCAGCGCGTCGCGCCCGGAGTTCGGCGTGCCTTCGTGCACGACCTCGCCCCCGCCGCCCAGGCGCTCCTCGCGCTCGTCGTAGTACGAGCTGTGCAGGACGACGAGCTTCGCGCCGGTCGCCTTCGCGGCCCAGATGCCTTGCGCCAGCGCCTTGCGGCTGCCGGTCGTCGCGTCGGTTCCCTCGGCGTTCAGTTCGACGCCGACCAGGATGTTCTCGAAGGATTGCATGGGTTCTCCGGTTCCTCTTGCCGGTCAGATCAAGCGGCGCGCCGCGGGCGCGGAGCGTTCCAGTTCCTCGCGCCGCGCCTCGTAGCCCGCGCGCCCCATCAGGGCGTAGGCCGCGACCTTGCCGGCCTCGACGCCGGGCTGGTCGAACGCGTCGATGTCGTAGTGCTCGCCCATCAACGCGACGGCGAGCTCCATCCAGTAGACGTACTGGCCTACGGTGTGCGCGTCGACCTTCGGGAAGACGACGCTGCAGTTCGGTCGGCCCGCCTCGGTCAGCGCGACGCGCGTGCCGTCGCGCTCGGCGCGGAACAGCTCGGCCAGGTGGCGGCCGTTCAAGTAGTGCGCGCCCTCCAGGTCCGGGTACGGGCTCTGGATGGGCACGAGGTGGTCGCTCTCCTCCACGGTGAGCATCGTGAACCACTTGTCGAACGGGCCCTCGACGTAGAGCTGCACCTGGCTGTGCTGGTCGGTGACGCCGACCGCGCGCACGGGCGTCGGACCGACGAAGCGGTCGGAGCCGTCGCGGCCCTTGCGCTTGCCGATCGACTCGCCCAGGAGCTGCGCGTACCAGTCCGCGAACAGGCGCAGGCGGTGGCTGTACGCGAACTGCACGCTGATCGCCTTGTCCTTCGACGACTGCATCAACCACTGCGCCGCCGCGTAGAACTGCGCGGGGTTCTCGTCGATCGAGGGCGTCGCGCAGATCTCGTCCATCGCGGCCGCGCCCTTGAGCAAGCCGCGTACGTCGATGCCGACGAGCGCGCTGGAGAGCAGGCCGACCGGCGACAGGACGCTGAAGCGACCGCCGACGCCGTCGGGCACGACGAAGGACTCGTAGCCCTCGCGGTTCACGATCTCGCGCAGGATGCCCTTCTCCGCGTCCGTCGTGACGACGACGTGTTCGCGGTGGCCGTCCTCGCCCAGCGCTTCCACGAGCTTCTCGCGGAAGATCAGGAACTGGCTCATCGTCTCGGCGGTGCCGCCGGACTTCGAGATCACGTTGAACAGCGTCTTGCCGACGTCGAAGTGGTCGATCCACTCGCCGACCAGGTCGGGGTCGACGTTGTCGAGCACGAAGAGGCGCGGCAGGCCCTCGGAGGGCGCGACGTCCTGGTACGGGCTGGACAGCGCGCTGGACAGCGCCAGGTTGCCGAGCGCCGAGCCGCCGATGCCGAGCACCACGACGTTCTCGAAGCGGCCCTGCACCTCGGCGGCGTAGTCGAGGATCTGCTCGAGCACGGCGTCCTGGTACGGCAGGTCCAGCCAGCGCAGGTCGCCGGTGCGGCGCGCGCGCACGGCCTCCAGCGCGGCGGCCGAGGCCGGCGCCAGCGCCTCGAGCTCGGCGGGCGTGATGCCGTGCTCGGGGCCGACGACGTCGGCCATCAGGTTGGTGGCGTCCAGGCGAATGCGGTCCATGACTCTCTCCGGGGGGGTCGGGGGGAGCCGCAGAGCTTATCCGCTGGCGGGCCGGTGTCGAACCGCCCCGCCGGGACTCCGCGCGTCACTCGCGGCGGCCCTGGGTCCGCAGGATCAGGACGATCAGCTGCAGGATCGCGGCCAGGGTCGCGGCGAGGTAGGTCATCGCGGCCGCGCCGAGCACCTTCGACACGCCCTGCGCCTCCTCCTGGGTGCCGACGATCCCCGTGGCGGCCAGGACCTCCTTCGCCCGGTTCGACGCGTCGAACTCGACCGGCAGGGTCACCAGCTGGAACAGCACCATCGCGCCGAACAGCAGCACGCCGAGCTGCATCATCCAGGTCCCGGGCGCGCCCGCGGCCTGGGCGGGGTCGACCGACGCGTTCATCATCACGCCGATCATGAAGGGCAGGATCCACAGGCGGGACCCGATGTTCGCGACCGGCACCAGCTTCGAGCGCAGCGTCAGCAGCGCGTAGCCGTCGGCGTCCTGGATCGCGTGGCCGGCCTCGTGCGCCGCGACCGCGATCGAGGAGATCGAGCGCCCGTCGTAGACGTCGGGCGACAGGCGCAGCGACTTGTCGCGCGGGTCGTAGTGGTCGGACAGGAAGCCCTGGTGGCGCTCGATCGTGACGCCGTTCACGCCGGCCGCCCGACAGACGGCCGCCGCCGCCTGGGCGCCGGTCATGCCGGAGCGCACGCCGACCTGCGAGTAGCGGTGGAACGCGCTCTTCACGCGGAACTGCGCGATGCCCACGAGGGCGAGACCGATCAGCGACGCGACGATCCAGGCGGGACCGAGGAGCAGGGATTCGAAGAACATGGGGTCCGGAGAGGTGGTTCGGTGGCGGGGATCCTGGGACGGCCGGCGCGCGAGGGAAAGTACGGAGCCGGGCTCGTTTTTTCACCGCCGGCCGCGGTGCGCCTC
>JAUHYB010000648.1 GCA_030426745.1 bacterium | reverse complement strand
GCGTCCATGTCTACCGAACCGGCGATCAGGCGCGCCTCGACCTCGGCGGGCGACAGCGCGGGCTCGCGGGTCAAGAGGAGCGCGGCGACGCCGGCCACGTAGGGCGAGGCCACCGACGTGCCGACGGTGAACTTGTAGTCCCCGGGGTCCAGCCCCGGCGCGCCGGGCAGGTCCGTCGTGCGGATCAGCTCGCCGGGCGCCATCAGGTCCAGCTTCGGCCCGAAGTTCGAGAAGCTGCCGCGCGCGCCGCTGGTGCCGTAGGCGCCGACCGAGACGACCTCGTCGACCCGCGCGGGCCAGGTCAGCCCCTGGGCGCCGGAGTTGCCGGCGGAGGCGAAGTGCACCATCCCCGCCGCGCGCGTCGCGCCGTAGAGCGCTTCGACCGCCTGCGAGGGGTTGTTGTAGAAGTTCGAGTTGTTCGTGATGCGGTAGCCCTGCGCGTTCGACCAGTGCAAGGCGTCCGCCGTCCAGCTCGTGCGCGCGAACCACGCGCCGGTGCAGACCGGCGTGGAGGCGACGAAGCAACGCGCGGAGACGACCGGGCTGTCGGGGGCGATGCCGACGACGCCCTCGGCGTTGTCCTTGCGCGCGCAGATCGTGCCGGCGACCAGCGTGCCGTGCAGGTCGCAGGTGTTGCGCGGCTGTCCGGCGCCGGGCGCGTCGCTGGTGAAGTCCTTGCCGGGCAGCAGGTTCAGGTCCGGGTGCGTCGGGTCGACGCCGACGTCGATCACCACGACGGGCACCTCGCTCGAGCCGGTCGACAGCGCCCAGGCCTCCAGCGCGCCCAGGTCGATACCGGGCGTTCCGGAGAACTGCCCCGTGTTCTCGAGCGCCCACAGGTTCGCGAACTCCGGGTCGTTCGGCAGGCCGCTGCCGCCGCCGGTGACGAGCAGGTCGGGCTCCGCGAAGACGACGGGGCGCGCGTGCGCGAGCTCGTCGCAGACGCCGAGCACGTCCGGCCCGAACGCGAGGTCCAGCTCGACGCGGAAGACGTTCGCCTCGGGGTAGCGCCACTCGACGCGACCGCCGGTGACGTCCGCGAGGAACGCGCGGCCGGCTTCGCCGCGGTGGCGCGCGTCCAGCCCGACGAGCAGGTCGGAGGTCGGCCACACCGGGCCGCCGTCCTCACCGACCAGCACGGGCGTGGCGAAGGTCGCGCCGTCCTCGAGCGCGCGCTGCGCCGCTTCGACCACGCCTTGCGCCGTGCGCGGCCCGTCGTTCGGAACGAGCCACCAGTCCGCGATCGGCACCGCCCGCGCCTCCGGAGAGGGGGCGTGCGCCGAGCGCACCGCGACCACGCCGTGGTCGAGGTCACGTTGGGTCCAGGGGGTCTCGGTGGCGGCCAAGCACGGAGCCGAGACGATCAGCAGTGCGCCGAGGCAACGCAGGGGGCGGATCATGGGCGTCGAGGAAAGGAGCTGCGGCGAGGGTACCGACGCGCTCAATCCTACCACTGCATTAACTAACGTGGCGGGACGCAGGGCGCTCGGGGGCGGGTCGCGGGGGGTCCGAGGCGCCCTGGACGGGGCCACGGGGGGCCCGGCGAGGGTCCGCGGGGGCCGGCGGGGGCCGGCGAGAGGACGCCGGACCGCTCCACGAGGCCGGGGCGGGGGGCCCGACGGGGCCCCGACCGCGCTGCGCGGGGTCCGCCTGGGGCGGAGGCCGGCGGGAGCGGACGCCGGGCAGGGCCGGGCAGGGCCGGGCGAGGGCCAGGCAGAGCCGGGCGGGGCCAGG
>JAUHYB010000647.1 GCA_030426745.1 bacterium | reverse complement strand
AGCATGCGGTAGTCCTGCGCGCCGTTCGACTCCGACGCGTAGTCCAGGATGCTGACGCCGAAGCTGGGCGCCTCCGCGACCTTGACGTTCGAGCGGATCGCCGTCTTGAAGACCTGGCCGGGGAAGTACTTGCGCACCTCGCCCAGCACCTCGCGGTTCAGCTTCAAGCGGCTGTCGTACAGGCACGGCACGATGCCGGTGATCGTCAGCTCGGGGTTCAGGCGCTTGCGGATCAGCTGCACGACCTCGACGAGCTTGCTCATGCCCATCAAGGCCAGGAACTGCGTCTGCACCGTGATCAACACCTCGCCGGCGGCGGCCAGCGCGTTGATCGACAGCAGGCCGAGGCTGGGCGGACAGTCGAAGATGACGTAGTCGGCGGGATCCTCGCCGTGCGCGGCGCGGTGCTTCGCGCACCAGTCGTCGATCGCGTCGCGGATCAGGCTGTCGCGGCCGATCGCGCTCGCCAACTCGAGCTCCGCGCCCGACAGCTCGATGTTGCTGGGCAGCACCGACAGGCCGGGCGCGCTCGTCGCGCGCAGGCACTCGCCGAAGCCCTGCTCGCCGACCAGCACCGAGTAGACCGAGGTGTCGTTCGGTCCGGCCTCGATCCCGAGGTGCAGCGAGGCGTTCGCCTGCGGGTCCATGTCGACGACGACGACCCGCCGACCCTGTTCGGCCAGGGCCGCGCCGAGGTTCGCCGAGGTGGTCGTCTTCCCCACCCCGCCCTTCTGGTTGATGATCGCGATTCGGCGCATGACAGCTCCCGGCGCCTGCGAGGCGCCTCGCGGGCGAGTGTAGCGCGCCCGGGACGCGTCCCGAAGGACGGAACGCCCGCCGCTACGCCCTTTCCGGCGCGCGATGGGCCGGCGTCGGGCGCGCGCGACGGCGGGGCGGCGCGCTCAGCCGAACCACGAGGCGTCCGCCGGCAGCGGGCCGTCGTGGAAGAGCGGCTCGCCGGTGCGGGCGCCGATCAGGCCGCCGAACCAGCGGTCGCGGACGTCGACGCGGTCGAGCAGGCCGCCGGGCGCGAGCTGGTGGCGGCCGTCGTCGCTCGGGTCCCGCGGCGTGTGTTGCGAGGCGTAGGCGCGCAGGGCGTCGAGCTTGCGCTCGTGTACGTCGGTGGTGTCGACGACCAGGGACGGCTCGAACGGCAGGTGCCCCATCGTCTCGAAGCGGCGCGGCGGGCGGTGCGCGGCGAGCCCCTCGCCTGCGGCCCAGCGCGCGAGGCCGGCGCGTTGCCAGGCGGCGCGCGCGGCGAGGCCGGCGGCGACGTGGTCGGGGTGGCGGTCGCGCGGGTGCGGCGAGAACAGGACGGCCGGGCGCAGTCGGCAGATCCAGCGCGCGAGGTCGTCGCGCAGCGCGTCGTCGTCCAGCAGGCGCGCGTCGGGGCGCTCGAGGTTGCCGCGCCAGGCGAGGCCCAGGATCGCGGAGGCGCGCTCGCACTCGGCCGCGCGCGTCGCCGCGTCACCGCGCGTGCCCATCTCGCCGCGGGTGCAGTCGAGCACGCCGACGCGCTTGCCCGCGCTCGTCAAGGTCAGGATCGTGCCGCCGATCCACGCCTCCGCGTCGTCGGGGTGCGCGGCGACGACCAGCGCGTGCAGCGGTTCGATCGCGTCGTGCGGCGTGCTCACGCGCGCACCTCGAAGCGGCGGAGCGCGCCGTGCCGTGTCGCCGTGCGCGACGTCATCGCGTCGCCCCCGGGTCGACCAGGAGGTGTTCGCTGCAGAACGGG
>JAUHYB010000646.1 GCA_030426745.1 bacterium | reverse complement strand
CGCCGCCCGCGATGCAGACGAGCACGACGGGTCGGCGCGTCCCCTTGCGGTGCACGACGCCGCACACCTCGATCAGCTCGACGCGGAACGGGTCGCCGTCGACCATCACGGCGCCGCGGCTGCCGCCTTCCAGCTTCTCGAGCTCGGGCACGCGCGGCCCGCTCGAGTCCAGGTCGTAGCGCGCCGCCAGCAGCGCCTGTTCGACGTGCGTCTCGCGCGGCTCGCCGTTCAAGCCCACGCGGCCCCAGTCGAACACGCGGAAGGTCGCGTCGGAGTTCTGCTGGACCTCCAGCAGCGTCACGCCCGCGCCGATCGCGTGCACCGTCCCGGCCGGCACGAAGTAGAACTGGCCCGGCTTCGCCTTCCACGACTCGAGCAGGTCGACGACGTCCGCGTTGCCCGCGCCGGCCGCGAACTCGCTGGCGTCCACCTCGGGCCGCAGGCCCAGGTAGATCAGGCTGTCGGGCTCGGCGTCCAGCACGAACCACGCCTCGGTCTTGCCCTCCTCGCCCTCGCCCAGCTTGCCGGCGACGCACTCGTCGGGGTGCACCTGCACGCTGAGCGGCTGGGTCGCGGAGATGAACTTCACCAGCAGCGGGAAGCGGTCGGTCGCGCTCGGCGCGGCGTCGCCCAGCAACTCCTCGCGGCGGTTCGTCATCAACCAGTGCAGCGACTGGCCCTCGAAGCGACCCGACCCGACGACGGAGTTGTGGTCCTCGCGATCGACGAGCTCCCAGGTCTCGCCGATCGGCCCTTCCGCCTCCAGCTCGATGCCGAGCACGCGTTCCAGCGCACGACCGCCCCACACCTTCTCGACGCAGATGCGCGACAGGCGGAACGGTTGCGAGAGGCGGTCTTCGATCGGTTCCGGCGGCTCGGTCATCGGCCGGACAGGGTAGCGTTCGCGCCGCGGGAATGGGCCTCCTGTCGGCCCTCGCGGCCCGAGAACGGTCGAAGCGCTAGGATGCGCGGCGCCCCGACGACCGCCAGCATTCCCGCCATGCGCCGACCCTCGCTCGCCCCCGCCGCTCCGCTCCTCGCGCTCGCGCTCGCCGCGTGCCCGGGCGACGAGCCCGCCCCGACGCCGCCCGCCGCCGACGGACCGCTGCGCGTCGTCGCCGTGAACTACCCCCTGGCCTACTTCGCCGAGCGGATCGGCGGCGACCACGTGCGGGTCGAGCTGCCGGTCCCCGCCGGCGAGGACCCGGCGCACTGGACGCCGACCGCGGAAGCCGTCGGGCGCATGCAGGCCGCCGACGTCGTGCTGGCGAACGGCGCGGGGTACGCGCGCTGGCTGCGCACGGTCAGCCTGCCCGGCGCGCGCCTCGTCGACACCTCCGACGCGATCCACACGAAGCTGCTCGCGCGCGACGGGTCGGTCACGCACAGCCACGGGACGGGCGGCGCGCACTCGCACGGCGAGATGGCGTCGACGACCTGGCTGGATCCGCGGCTGGCGGCCGGTCAAGCCGGCGCGATCCGCGACGCGCTCGCCGCGCGGCTGCCGGACCACGCCGCGGAGCTGGACGCGAACCTCGCGGACCTGCGGCGCGGGCTCGAGGACCTCGACGCCGCCTGCGTGCGCGCCGTCAGCGGCACCTCGCAGCGGCGCGCGCTGTTCTCGCACCCGGTCTACGACTACCTCGAGGACCGCTACGCGATCGACGGCCGCAGCGTCGCGTGGGAGCCGGACCGCGCGCCGGGCGAGGCCGGCTGGGCGGAGCTCGACGCGATCCT
>JAUHYB010000148.1 GCA_030426745.1 bacterium | reverse complement strand
GGTCGATCTCCTTCGCGACCGACACGCCGTCCTTCGTCACGGCGGGCGAGCCGAAGGACTTCTGCAGGATCACGTTGCGGCCGGCGGGGCCGAGGGTGACGCGGACGGTCTTGGCGAGCTTCTCGATACCCGAGCGCATCTTCTGGCGCGCGGTGTCGTCGAACAGGATCTGCTTGGCCATGGTTGGATTCGTTCTTCTCTGTGTTCGGTGAGTCGTGTTTCGTGGGGGAGGGTCGGGGCGCGGCGCTAGAAGCCCATGCCGCCCATGCCCATGTCTCCCATACCGCCCATGCCGTCCATCCCGTCCATGCCCTCGGGCGGACCGGCCGGCTTCTTCGGCTCGGGCTTGGTGGTGATCAGCGCGTCGGTCGTCAGCAGCAGGGTGCCGACGCTGCACGCGTTGTTGAGGGCCGACTTCGTGACCTTCGCGGGGTCGACGATGCCCATCTTGTAGAGGTCGCCGTACTCGCCGGTCAGCGCGTTGAAGCCGTAGGACACCGACTTCTCACGCAGCACGCGGTGCGCGACCACCGGGCCGTCGTGGCCGGCGTTCGTGGCGATGCGCTCGATCGGGCGCGCGAGCGCGTCGAACAGGAGGTCGACGCCCATCACGTAGTCCTCGTCGTCCGACTTGCGCAGGCGCTTCAGCACGTCGCGCGCGCGCAGCAGCGCCGCGCCGCCGCCGGGCAGGACGCCTTCCTGGACCGCCGCGCGCGTCGCGTGCAGCGCGTCCTCGATCAGCGCCTTGCGCTCCTTCACCTCGGTGTCCGTGGCGCCGCCGACGTTGATCTGCGCGATGCCGCCGGTCAGCTTCGCGAGGCGCTCCTGGAGCTTCTCGCGGTCGTAGTCCGAGCTGGTCGCCTCGACCTGCTGGCGGATCTGCGCGACGCGCGCCTCGACGTCCGCGCGCTTGCCCGCGCCGCCGACGATCGTGGTGTCGTCCGCGCCGACCGTGACGCGCTTCGCCGTGCCGAGGTCGCTCATCACGACGTCGTCCAGCTCGCGGCCCAGGTCCTTCATGATCGCCGTCGCGCCGGTCAGCGCGGCCAGGTCCTCGATCATGGCCTTGCGACGCTCGCCGTAGCCGGGCGCCTTGACGGCGCAGACCTGCACGACGCCGCGCAGCTTGTTCACGACCAGCGTGGCGAGGGCCTCGGACTCGATGTCCTCGGCGATGATCAGCAGCTGACGGTTCGACTTCTTGATCAGCTCGAGCAGCGGCAGCAGCTTCTGCAGCGACGCGATCTTGGCCTCGTGCAGCAGGATCAGCGGCTTCTCGAAGACCACCTCCATCGACTGGGTGTCGGTGACGAAGTGGGGCGACAGGTAGCCGCGGTCGAACTGCATGCCCTCGACGACGGTGACCTCCGTCTCGAGCGACTTGCCGTCCTCGACCGTGATGACGCCGTCCTTGCCGACCTTCTCCATCGCGTCCGCGATGAGCTTGCCGACGCTCGCGTCGTTGTTCGCGGAGATCGTCGCGACCTGCGCGATCTCGCCGGTCTTCGACACCGGCTTGGCCGCCTTGTCGAGCGCCTTGGTGACCGCCGCGGCGCCGTCCTTGACGCCCTGGATCACGCGCACCGGCGCGGCGCCGGCCGTGATGGCGCGCAGGCCGCCGGTGAAGATCGCCTCGGTCAGCAGCGTCGCGGTCGTGGTGCCGTCACCCGCGGTGTCCGACGTCTTGCTGGCGACCTCGCGCACGAGCTGCGCGCCGAGCTGCTCGTAGGGATCCTTCAGCTGGATCTCCTCGGCGACGGTCACGCCGTCCTTGGTGACGGTCGGCGCGCCCCAGCCCTTGTCGAGCACGGCGTTGCGGCCGCGGGGGCCGAGGGTGGTGGTGACCGCTTTGGCGAGCTTCTGGACGCCGCGCTGGATCGCTTCGCGCGCGTCGGTCTCGAACAGCAATTGCTTGGCCATGAAGGGATCGTCTTCTCTGGGTGAGTGATCGGTCTCGGATCGAATGCCGCCCGCGCCTCGTCGGCGCCGCCCCGCGGTGCGGGGGCGGGAAGGAGGCGCGGGGGTGAACGGAGCCGCCGCGCGGGCGGCCGGCCGGGCATTGCAAGAAGGGTGCCGGGAGGCGGATCGGCCGTCCCGGGGTCGCCAAGGGGGATCTCGCGGCGACGGTGGGGGGCGGCCCTGCCGATGTGGCAGCGGGGGCGTGCCGCCCCCCCCGCCCCTGCCAAAAAGGCAACTGACTGGGTTCGCTGTTGGTCGCCGTCCGCGAGCGGTCCGGAAGTCCGTGCGGCGCCCCGGCTTGCGCGCGCGGCGACCGGCTCCGGAGCGGGCCGGGGCCCTCGCCCCTCCAGCTCCCGGCAGTTCCGGGCCGAGATCGTGCTCGGCGGCACCTAGGATGGCACCCTCGCGGCACCCGCCGACCCCGGACCAACACGGAACCCAGTCAGTCCTCTCATGCTCGGATGGTTGATGCTGGCGGCCCTGACCCAGGCCCCCGACCCCACCCCGCCCACCCCCGAACTCGTCGCCCGCGACGCCCGCGGCGTCGAACGCCGCACGCCGCTCGAGGGGCTCGCCGTCGAGGACGCCGCCGCGCTCGGCGGGGTCCTCGTGCGCGTCGAGGGCCTCGAGCCCGCGGCGGTGCCGCCGGTCGAGGCCGCCACGGTGCGCCTGTCCCTGCGCGGGGGCGGGCGCGTGTCCGGGCGGCTGCTCGGCGGTGAGGAGGAGCGCCTGGACGTCGCGCTCGTCGGGGACGCGACGCTGCGCGTGATGATCGAGGAGCTCGACGACCTGCGCTTCCCGACCCGCGTGCCCGAGGGCGCGCGCGGGACGCTCGAGCCGGCGGAGGTCGGCGATCGGCTGTACCGCGTCGCGGGTCGGCGCCTGGACCGCATCGACGGCGCGATCGAGTCCTTCGAGGACGCGGGCGTGCGCTTCGATTCGGAGCTCGGGTCGAAGCTCTACCCGTGGGAGGAGGTCGCGGCCTGCTTCGTCGAGGCGCTCGACGACGCCGGCGGTCGCATCGAGGGAGGCACGCCCGTCGTCGTCGACCTCGTCGACGGCTCGCGCCTGACCGCGGCTTTCCTGCGCTGGAACGAGGAGCGCCTCGAGCTCGAGACCGCCGCCGGTCGCGGGCTCGCGCTGCCGAACGCGACGATCGCCGAGGCGTTCTTCGACGACGGCAGCCTGCGCTTCCTGTCCGACCTGGTCCCCGTCGAGGTCGAAGAGGCCTCGCCCTTCGGCGACGACATGGGCCTGTCGTGGCCGTACCGCATGGACCGCTCGGTGACGGGCGGGCCGCTCTCCGCCGGCGGGCGCGCGTGGTCGCGGGGGATCGGTGTGCACGCGCCCAGCAGGTTGACGTTCGCGCTGGACGGCTCGTGGAAGGAGCTGCGCGGCGCGGCGGCGGTGGATGACGAGGTGTTGCGCCTGTCGGCGCGCGGCTCGGTCGTGTTCCGCGTGTTCGTCGACGGCGAGCAGCGCTTCGAGAGCGGCGTGGTGCGCGGCGGCGACGCGCCGTTGACCTTGCCGCGCATCGACCTCGAGGGCGCGCGCGCGCTGACCCTCGAGGTCGACATGTCGACCGACTTGCACGTCGCCGACCGCGCCGACTGGCTCGGCGTGATGCTGGTCAAGTGACCGGCGCGCCCTCCGCGCGAGGCGCGCGCCGCGGCGCGGCTCCGCGCGGGGCGGCGTCGGCGACGCGCGCCGGGCGCGTCGAGGCTCCCTCGAACGCGCGACCACGCGCGACCATCACGAGCGCGGAAGCGGTCACCGCGATCAGCGCCGCGTATCCGACCAGCGACAGCGCCACCGCCGCGGTCCCGCGGACCGGCACCAGCGGCAGGACGCCGGGCTGCACGACGAACAGGAACCACGCGACGGCCAGCGCGCTCACCGCGACGCGGCCGCGCGGCGCGGCGGAGAGCAGGGCGAGCAGCCACAGCACGCTCACGATCGCGTAGTCCGACCACGCGCCGGGGCTCGCCAGGGCGCCCCACGTCAGCGCCGCCGTCCAGGTCGTCGCGTGCGCGAGCGGCGACGCGGCGCGCCGGCCGGCGGCGAACGCCAGCACGGCGCCGGACGCCAGGTACAGCAGGCCGAGCGCGCGCTCGGCGAGCGGCGCGACGGCGACGCCCAGCAGCGCCAGCTTGTCGACCAGGCCGTCCACCGACTGGTTCGACGTGATCAGGTCCACGGCGACCTCGGGCCACGCCTCCTGGAACAGGAACGCGTCGCCGGACACGAGCCGGGGCAGGTGGTAGTCGGCGAAGGCGACGAAGGGGTCCGCGCCGAGCACGCGCAGCGCCACCAGCGAGATCGCGACGCACGCGGCCGCCGTCCACCCGAGCGCCCGCCAGCGACGCTGCGCGATCAACGGCAGCGCGAGCACCGCGGGGAACAGCTTCGCCAGGATCGCGACGCCCAGCAGCGCGCCGCCGAGCGCGTCGCGCCCGCGCGCGACCGCCACCATCGCGACGACGGCGACGGCGATCACCGCGAGGTGCGCCTGGCCGTACTGGAAGTTGAACATCGTCGCCGGGGCGAGCCACGCGAGCGGCATCCACGCCAGCGCGCGCGCGCCGCGGTCGGGCCCCAACCAGCGCGCCAGCGCGAGCACCGCGCCGGCCGCGAGCAGCGCCTGCGCCGCGAACCACAGCGCGCGGACCGTGGCGTAGTCCAGCCCGCTCGCGACGATCGCGTGCGGCAACAGCAGGAACTGCGGCGGGTACTGGAAGGGATCCTCCAGGTAGTGCTGCATGCCCTCGATCCGCGTCGTCGGCGCAGCGTCGCGCGTCAGGCCGGGGTAGTGCGCGGCGTCGTACACGTTCGTCGCGCCGTCGCGGTTCAGCTCCGCGGCTTGCAGGTAGGCCGGCAAGCACATGTGGTGGTCCCAGAAGCCGGCGATGGTCGGGCCGTGCTCGAAGCCGTCGTCGGTCTGGAAGGTCGCGATCCGCGCGGTCTGCGCGACGCACGCGAGCCCCAGCAGCATCCACGCCGCGGCGGCGAAGCGGTGGCGCGCCGCGCGGTGCTCGAGCGAGGGCGGCAAGAAGCGCCACAGCACGCGGGCGGCGAGGACGGCGAGCGGCGCGGCCGCGAACAGGCCCGCGGCGGCGCCGATCGCGCCGAGGGTGAGCAGCGCGCCGAAGCCGCACAGCGCGACGAGCAGCGCGGCGGCGCCGAGCGAGTTGCCGACGATCGTGCGCCGGCCGCCGAGCGGGCGTCCGGTCGCGACGGTGGCGACGAGGGCGAGGCCGAGCGCGGCGAGGCTCGACGCGAGGGCGGCCGGCGGCCCCGGGACGGCGAGGCGCGCGAGCGCCGCGCACCCGTGGGCGAGCGGGAGCAGGAGGGTGGCGAGCAGGACGAAGTGGGCGACGGGTCGGAGCAGTTTCGGCACGGGAGCCTCCGGGATCGACGAGGAGCGCGACGGCCCCTCCGCCGCGCACCCCCCGAGGCGCGCCCCGCACCCGCGCCCTGCCAGGATCTCCTGAAGAAACAGCCAGGGTCTCCGGTGGGAACCGCCAGGGTCTCCCGTGGGAACCGCCAGGGTCTTCCCGTGGGAACCGTCAGGGTCTTCCCGAGGGAACCGTCAGGGTCTTCCCGAGGGAACGGCCTTTGGTCTCCCGAGGGAACCGCCAGGGTTCCGCGGAGAGACCGCCCGGGGCGACGGAGGAACCCGCCTGGCTCCGCGAGGACACCGCCAGGCGTCGCCGAGGAGCCGCCCCGGTTGCGCCGGGACTCCGCCAGGGTGCGCTAGGAATCCGCCGAACGGCCTGCGGCAGCGCGAAGGTACCGTGCCGGGTGCAAAATCATCGGGTTGCGCGAAGCGCGGCGGCCCTACTGCGCCGTGCCCGTCAGGTTCAGCGTGAACGGTGACGGCAGGTCGCTCGAGTCGTGCGTGAACGACATCGTCGCGCTCTTCGCGCCCGCCGAACTCGTCGGGTCGAAGGACACGTCGAAGGTGACCGCCGTCCCGCCGGGCAGGCTGGCGGTGTCGAGGCAGCTCGACTGCACGTTCGCGCGCATGCGGTCGGCGATGAACGGGTGGAACTCGAGGTCGATGTTGCTCATGCCGCCGCACAGGTGGCAGTAGCTCATGATCGTGCCGCGCGGGCAGTTCGTGGTGCCGTCGCAGTTCGAGTAGCAGTCGTCGATCGGCGGGCAGTACGAGTGCGTGTGGCTCGCGCCGAAGTTGTGGCCCAGCTCGTGCGCCACGACGACGAAGTCCCACGACATCACCGTCGGGCTGAAGTCCCACGTCGCCCAGTTCGTCTGGCCGTGCAGGCTGCCCGAGACGCCGAAGCCGAAGTTCTGGCTGCACAGCGCGCTGACGTAGGCGATGCCGCCGCCCAGCGACGCGCCGGACAGGAAGTGCGCGAGGTCGGCCTCGACCGGCCAGCTCGAGGGCGCCCACGCGGCGCGGAACTCGTCGAGCAGGTCGCCGGCGTCGCCGCCGCCGTCCTGGCTGGTCCAGCCGTCGTTCGAGTTCGAGTGCACGCCGAGGTACGCGATCGTGAGGCGCGTCTGCACGTCGATCTCGTACTGCTGGCTGACCGCCGCGATCAGCTCGGTCACGTAGTTCGTCGTCGCGGAGACGCTGCCGAACTTCTGGTACAGCTGGTAGTCGGTCTCGATGGCCAGGCGGCACTCCGCCAGCTCGAGGCCGGTCGTCATCGCCTGCGGCGTCAGCGGCTCGCTCGAACCGCCGTCGGGGCGCAGGCGCGCGCCGCCGCAGGGCGGACCGGTCTGCGCGGGTTCCTGCGACGCGGTGTAGACGAAGCGCGACAGCGCGGGCGCCTCGTCGCCCTCCGCGCGGCCGTCGGACACGAGCTCGATCTCGGAGCCGAAGCTCTCGTCGGGCCGGATCCACCCGCGCGAGCCGTCGGAGGAGAACGCGAGGAACGCGTCCGATCCCTCCATGCCGAGCACGCCGCCGCGCCACAGCGACAGGTCGCCGAGCACCGCTTCGGGTCCGCCGGGCACGGGCTCGCCGTCGACCATCAGCACCGAGTCGGCGCGGAACGGCAGCGGCAGGCGCACCAGGTCCAGGCTGGTCGTCCCGCCGCCGGGCAGCGGCACGCCGTCGAGGATCACGCGGTCGCGACCCGCGAGGTCGGCGAGCGCCAGCGCGTCCCACTCCACGGACCGCCCGTCCTCGGGGTCCGCGTCGGGCGCGTCCGCGCCGCCGGGGAAGGCCGCCGGCGTCGGCAGCGCCTCGGCGCCCGCGGACACGGTGCCGCTGGTCGCGATCGAGAAGTCGCCGTCGTCGCCGGTCAAGGTGATCGGCGAGACCGCGAGCGGGCTCGAGCCCGAGTTCGTCAGCTGGAAGCTCACCGGCGCGGAGGGGCCGGAGCCGACCGGCGCGGCCGCGAAGGGCACGCTCTCGCCGCCCGCCAGCGGGCTGCCGCCGTCGAGCTGGGCGTAGACCGAGCCCGCCGCGAGGACGTCGTCCTCGGTGATCGTCATCGTGTGCTCGCGCGTCGCGCCGAGCTGCGCGCCGACCGACGGGTTGCGCAGCTCCACGCCGACCGTCTCGTCGCCCTCGACGTCGGTGTCCGGTTGCACGGTCACGTTCAGCGCGAAGCTCGCGCCGTCCGCCGAGCCCGCCGGGATGGTCAGCGTGCGCGTGCCGACGGCGGCGTAGTCGACGCCCTGCGTCGCGCTGCCGGTCAGGAGGTCGACGTACTGGACGTCGAGGTCGACGGCCAGGTCGCCGCCGGGCGGCAGGTCGAGCACGACGCCGATCGCGTGCGCGCCGGCCGACTCGTCCGCGGTGGCGCTCGACGCGGAGTCGAACGCGACGGTCGCCATGTCGTCGTCGCCGATGGTCAGCGTGTGCTGCGCGTGACCCCAGATCGCCGCGCCGCCGGTGGGGGACGCCAGTCGCACGACCAGCGTCTCGTCGTCGCCCTCGACCGACGCGTCGTCGGTCACCGCGATCGGCAGGACCTGCGTCGCGCCGTCGGTCGCGCCCATCGGGAAGCTGACCTGCGCGCCGACGAAGCTCTGCGTGTCGGTGCCCGCGGTGGCGGTGCCGCTCAGGACCTCGAGGTCGACGGTCACGGCTTGCGCGAGCGCCGCGCCGGTGCGCAGGACGACGGTGAAGTTCGCCGTGCCGCCCTCGCCGGTCGTGCTCGTCGGGGCCTGGAACGCCAGCTGGATCGCCGGCGGTTCCGTCCCGCCGCCGCCGCCGCCGCAACCGGCCGCCAGCGACAGCGCCGCGACACCACACCAAGCCCCCGCGCCGCCGCGCGGCCCGCTGATTCGAATCCCCATGAGATGCACCCTCTTCCGGCCCCCGGCCTTGCCGTCCCGGGGGGCGAAGGGGTGGATCGGCGGGGGGGAGGGCGCGACTGAACAGGAAGTCGCAAAGGCGGGGGGGAGGAAAGTACCGAGCCGGGCTCGTTCTTTCACCGCGCCCTACGACGACGCCGGCCGGGCGGAGCCCGGCCGGCGTCGTCGTAGGG